>DUSJ01000288.1 GCA_012842645.1 Clostridiaceae bacterium
AAAAGCTTTGCGGGGGAAACAATTGGAAGCATACGATAACGATGTTCACAGGCCATATTCGAATTATCTGAAACATGCAAAAAACATCACGAAATATGGATGGCTGATCTTTCTATGCCTGTTTGTCGAGGATCTGTTCGTAAGGGGTTATTTTACGAAACAGCCTGTATTTGATATTGTTCTTCTGCAGGGGATACTATTCTTCATCAGCGTCTGCGCAAGCATCATCAAGGCCCAGGAACTCAAAAGGAACCTCGAGGAAAACAGCAGGTCCGCTGATGTGCTTAAATCCATAGAAGTGGTACTGACCGTATGCATGATAGGCACGATGTACCACAGCGTTTTCTTTTATTTTGTCGCCCTTCTGCCGATCACCTTTAAAAGCCTGACCAAGGGTTTCAAGAAGACTATACCGTTCATAATCGTAAGCTGGGTGCTCCAGATCGCTTTCCAGTACAGTGTTTTTTTGTGGCTCGGGAATATTAATGTGGCCAGTATGCTGGACAAGGGCGTGTATTATGCGATCATAATCACAATACAATACATTATATTTTCCCTGTTCTGCTATATCTGGGGCGGAGTATACGAGGAATATGTCAGGAGCGAAGAAGAAAACAACATTCTGATTGACCGGCTCGGAGACAAGTATGTCCAGCTGGAACAGGCAAAAAAAGAGATACAGGCCCAGTACGACAAAATCATCGAGTCGAACACCCAGCTTGAAGAGGCCAATAAAAAGCTTACAGCGAGCCTTGCGGAGTTCTATACGCTTCAGCAGATCTCTCAGGCAATAACGTCAATATTCGATATGAATGAACTGTTGAAGTTTGTCAACGACGTAATTATAGGCGTCATGGGTGTTTACCATTCCACGATCGCTCTGTGCTATGGTCCGCAAAACAGGCTTAAGGTGCAGGTTTCCAGCATATTTGACAAGAAAGATCTTGCAATCGTTTCCGACTATATAAACTGCGAGACCCTGAAACCTTCTACAGAAGAAGGACGTTCCATGATAGACAACAATGTCAACCCGGAGGACTATCCCTTCACAAAAGGGCGCAATATAAAATCCATGATATGCGTGCCTCTTATTGCCAAGGGAAAGACCCTCGGGATCGTTCTTATCGAACACAGTATTGAAAATGCTTTTAACGATGAGAATATGAGACTCCTGGAAGTTATCGCCCAACAGATCAGTATTGCTATCGAAAACGCCCGGTTGTATCAGCAGATGCACGACCTTGCTACCCTTGACGGCCTGACGGGGGCGTATAACCGCCTGTTCTTCAACGACAAACTGCAGGAAGAGTTCAAGAAAGCGCAGGAGAAGGGATATGACCTTTCCTGCATAATTTTCGACATAGATCACTTCAAGAAGTTCAACGATACGTACGGTCACCTGTTCGGAGACCTTGTGCTGAAAACCATGTCAGCCCATATAATGAAAACCCTGAGGAAAGAAGACATCTTCGCCAGGTATGGCGGCGAGGAGTTCGTCATACTGTTGCCGTACACATCCCTGGAACAGGCGAAGGAAAAAGCGGAAGATCTCAGGATAGGCGTATCCCAGCTCAGTATAACCGATCGGGTCGTCTCTGCGTCCGTTACCATAAGCGTGGGCGTATCAACTTTCCCGGTTACCGCCCGAAGCGCTCATGAACTTATCAGTACCGCCGACAACGCGCTTTACGAAGCGAAAAACGCGGGCAGAAACAGGGTAAGGACCGCCCAGAAAAGAGAAAACTAATAGTGCACAGGGGACGGTTCCACTGTGCACTTTCTTTCAATACTGTTTCCAATTATTTTTATTGCGCTTCCTGGCTTTCAATGACCTGGTCGCCGTGTTCTTCTATGATATCTTTGACCTGGAGCTCCTCATCAGGGGTAAGCACTTTTTCCAGGTCCAAAAGAAGGATAAGCTTTTCACCCACCCTGGCTACTCCCGCCAGGAATCTCCTGTCAAAACTTTTCAGTTCGGGAGGAGTGTCCACTATATCCTCGTCAGGGACACGAACTATCTCTGAAACGCTGTCAACGGTAAATCCCAGCAGAAGATCATTGTGATTGATGATCAATATCTTGGTGTTCTCATCGTTTTCCTTGTCAGGCAAGTTGAAGCGTTTCCTGAGATTGAACACCGTCAGTACCTTGCCCCTCAGGTTTATCAGTCCCTCGATGAACGGCGGAGTATTGGGAACCTTGAATATTTCCTGGGGTTTAAGGATTTTATATATCTGCTTGATTTCAATGCCAAAAACTTCATCCGCAACATGGAACTTTACGAGTTGCTGAACGGCCATGGGAATCCCTCCAATATAATCTCTCAATATTTTTTACCCATAAAATCAGCGGTTTAACATGACAATGGCAAATCAGCTCCTGTATGAACCATTGATGCGGACGTAGTCCAGGGACAGGTCACAGGTCCACATCCTGTCACTGACGCTGCCGTCTTTGAAATCCAGGGATATTACGATCTCTTCCTCTTTTAATATTTCGGCAGCTTTGGCCTCGTCAAACAGCAGCCCCGTGCCATTTTTGCAAACCTGCAGGTCACCGAGGAAAATGTCCAGTTTGTCAGGATCGAACTCGGCTCCGGAATAGCCAGCCGCAGTAATGATCCTGCCCCAGTTGGCGTCTCCGCCGAACATTGCTGTCTTCACCAGGGGTGATTTCGCGATGGCATTGAGTATGAGACGGGCTGATTCTCTGTCCCTGCAATTGCTTACCCGGATCTCGATAAGTTTAGTAGCTCCTTCGCCGTCCCTGGCAAGCATTTTCGCAAGAGAAGCAGAGACTTCAAGGAGGGCGGACATAAACATGTCATACTCGGGTCC
>DUSJ01000289.1 GCA_012842645.1 Clostridiaceae bacterium
AAGCCACCGCCGCGGAAAAGATAGCGTCTGCAAGAGCGCTGCAGGAAGCATACGCGGCCGAAGAAGCCGCAGAAAAAGCCCGTGCCGCACGCGAAAAAGCTACCCAGGAAGCGGACGTGCTCGTCAAGGCCGAGATCCAGAAGAAAAAACTGGAACTGGAAGCCGAAGCCCAGGCCGAACAGGCAAGGATACTGGCAAAAGGTCAGGCCGACGCTATCTTCATGAAGATGGAAGCCGAAGCAAGAGGTATACACGAGATGCTGACCAAGCAGGCCCAGGGTTACGCGGAAATTGTCCGTGCTGCCGGCGGAGATGCTATTAACGCTACACGCCTGATGCTGGCCGAAAAGATGGAAGATCTCATGAAAGTACAGGTAGAGGCAATCAAGGGCATCAAGATTGACAAGGTCACTGTATGGGACAGCCTTGGCGGAGGTGACGGCACACCTGCAACAGCGAACTTCCTTTCAGGAATGCTGAAGTCTATCCCTCCTATGAACGAAATGTTCAAGATGGCAGGCATGGAGTTGCCGGAATTTCTTGGCAAGGATGCGAAAAAGGATACGGAAACAGAGGATACGAAAACAGGGTCAACAGAGTCCAAGGAAGAAGCTCCGGTCGCATGAGCAAGACCGGGCGACAGCCTGATCCTCGAATCAAAAGGGCGGTAATCACCGCCCTTTTATCCTGCTTTCTTCAGTTTTATAAAGCACGATTCCTTCCCCGACAATGATATTCTTAGTCTGCCGGGCTATCTTCAGCCTGATTTTTCTCCGGGTAATACCAGTAAGAGTTAAATCCGTACAGCTTGGTCAGTGTCCCTTTGGGCATTTGGGTCAGGGCATTGAAAACATTCATATAGTCACCGGCGCCAATGATCAGGCAAATACTTGCAAAGCTCAATAAAAAGCTTGAAATATCCTGGTCATTAATTGGAAGCACAACCCACAGGAACAATGGAATGATATCGAATACCAGGTTGGGCAACAGACTTATAAAAATAAACCTCTTTTTCGATACAGGATAGGTTGAGTGCACAAAAGCAATACCATGTTTTAAGCTGAACCAGATATCAACTTCCGCATCTTTTGGAAATCAGACTGCGTGAAGCAGCTCATGGAAAGGTATCGTCAATAAAGCAAAAAGCAAAGGAACATAACCAAAAAAATCATAATCGACATATGTACCCATGGCCATTTTTATCGATACGGCAACTGCCACAAGTATTATCACAGGAATAACGAACAACATTGCTGTTAAGTTAAGTGTCAGCATAGAACCGGGTTCTTTGAACTTCACCGCATTTTCCGGCAGGTAGTCTGCCTTCAACTGATCTTCACCGGTATATCTGCCTTTCCAAACCAATTTCATATGAGCACCTCTCAGTTTTGCGGATACAACCGCAAAACTTTCTGATAAGTCATTTAACAACATCTGTCTCGATTCCATATTATAACTTCATTCTACCCCGGGATATTGAGCCAGGAATTTTTCATTGGCCTCTTCCAGCTTCTTATGATACTCGGCATAAGAACTGCTCAGTTCCTTCATCGCGGGGATGAATATGTCATTATACCCGCTTGTGCTGAAAAACTCCCTGGTCAGCTCCATGATCCTGTATGCAGGAGAGTTTCTGTATTCATCGGACTGCCTGTATTTCAGGTATTGCTCCAGCATCTCCCTGTTCTCGGACAGGTAACTGTCAGGATCATCTGTAACCCTTTTTAAATTATCGTTCATGGCGTTGATTTCATCTGTGCCCATGTACTCCGTCATCTCGTCGGGGTATTCCTTCAGATCATCCGGAAAATCAAGCGAAGGCAAATTATCCAGGAACGATATTATCCTTTCATAGGCAGCCTGCTGCTTTTCAGTCCTTATGGGCTCACCAAGGAATCGGGCAAAATGGAGACAAAGATACCTGCCGTAATATCCCGGGAACGCTTCCAGCAGCTTTTCGGCTATGGTGCTGCCGGCATCTAAAGCCTGGAGCTCTGCGCTTGCTTCCGGGAAACTCATGCCATTGCTCAGTTTATCGAGTATCGCTTTCCTTGTTTGTTCCCTTTGCAAGCTTAGTTCTTTCCGTATCGCTATTGCCTGCAATGACTTTCCTGATTCGTCGTCAAGTACTGATTTTATATCGTCAGTGCCTATTCCGAGCTTCCGGAGGACAGAGATCTTCTTCAGCCTGTCGACGTCTTTTTCATCAAAATCCCTGTACCCGTTTTCCAGGACCTTAGGGGATATCAAGCCCTGCAAGGTATAGTATTCGATAGCCTTTTTGGTCAGGCCTGTGATTTTGCTTACTTCATGTATCAACATAACAATCACCTCAATCAGAGCTTAAGCTGACCCCCAAGGTGACAGTCAAGAGCTTTTTAATTATTTTTCAGAAAAATATTCGCTGGCCAAAATACTGTATACGGACACATCATCAATACCCTGGTTGTTAAAATCGGCCTGCCTCAACGTCCCTTCGTATTTCAGCCCGCATTTTTCCATGACCCTTCCCGAAGCGGGATTGTTTGTGTCATGACGTGCGTCGATACGGTTTACCTTTACTTCTTCAAACAGGAAACGGATTACCGCCAAAAAAGCTTCGGTCACGATGCCCTGGTTCCACCACTTTCTTCCTATGCAATAACCGATATGTACGCTGTTTACTTTTTCGTCTTTTCCAACGACGCTGATACTTCCGATGGGTTCGTCGATTTCTTTAAGGACGATTGCCCATTGATAAAAACCATCGTTTTTATATGACTCTGTCCACTCACTTATGACTTTCTCGGTAACCGCAACAGATTTGTGAGGGGGCCATGTCAAATACTTCGTTACCATTTCATCATTTGCCCAGTTTGCGAATACCGCAGGAGCGTCTCTTTTTCTGAATCTCCTCAGCAGCAGCCTGCTTGTCTCTATTGCAGCCGTACCTTTATGTTCCATGGACATACCTTCTTTTCAGTATTTGTTAATCTCTATTGTATCTTCTATGACTTCGGGTTTGCTGTGAAGAAAAACCGGGGGAACCTGAAGATGATTTCGCCGTTCTTTTGCCTTGGATACCTTTGTACCAGTTTATCAAGGAAATCTTTTTCAAATTCAGCCTTTTTATCATCCGGCAAAACATCAAGGTA
>DUSJ01000290.1 GCA_012842645.1 Clostridiaceae bacterium
AGAAGAAAATGGTCATGCTAAATGACGGCAGTTATGTAAGCTATGACAAACTGCTCATCGCTACTGGCTCGTCACCTTTTATCCCTCCGGTTAAGGGACTTGATAAAGTCAGAAACAAGTTTACCTTTACAACCCTTGACGATGCCAGGAAACTGGAAAGTGTCCTCGAGGAAGGAATGAAGGTGCTGATTCTCGGCGCGGGGCTTATCGGACTGAAATGTGCCGAGGGAATCAGCAAGAAAAAGGTAAAGACCGTGTGCGTGGACCTGGCGACGAGGGTTCTTTCAAGCATACTGGATGAAGAAGGTTCCGGAATCATAAAAGAACACCTTGAAAAGAACAATATGAGGTTTTGCCTGGGACGGCAGGTTGCAAGGTTCAGCGAGGACATCGCCATACTGGATGATGAAACCGAAATACCTTTTGACGTTCTTGTAATCGCTGTCGGAGTCAGGCCGAACATATCCCTGCTGAAGGATATCGGTGGCAGAACGAATCGGGGTATAATCATAGATGAGAGGTGCAGGACGTCCATCCCAGACATTTACGCTGCCGGCGACTGCTGTGAAAGCTATGACACCTCATCAGGAGAAATGAAGGTCATGGCCCTGCTGCCGAATGCCTACATGCAGGGCGAATGCGCCGGAATGAACATGTCAGGCGCAGATTACGTTTTTGACAGGGCCATTCCCATGAATGCAATCGGCCTGTTCGGCAAGCATATCATAACTGCAGGCGTATATACCGGAGAGGTATATAAGGATGTTGACGGAGAGAATTACAAGAAGCTGTTTTACTCGAACAACAGGCTTAACGGGTTCATCCTGATCGGAAACATCGAAAAAGCGGGAATCTATACTTCGCTTATCAGAGAGGGAACTCCCCTCGATTCTATAGATTTTGAACTGATCTGCAGGATGCCGGGCCTGATGGCTTTCAGCAAGGAAGAACGGGCCAGCAGGCTGGGCGGCATGGTAAGGGACAGCATTGCAGGATGAATGGAGGTTATTATGGAATTACGGGCACATGAACTGGGATATCAGCTGCTTAACGAAAAGGTCCGCAGCGTTAATGAAGATATAGTTATAAATGAATGTTACGGGGAGCGTTTCATCGGAGCCGGGGCTTCCGGAAAAACCATAACCATAAACGGAACACCGGGCAACGCGCTGGGCGCGTACCTTGACGGCGCTACCATAGTGGTTAACGGAAATGCCCAGGATGCCACAGGAGATACGATGAACGACGGGAAAATAATAATATATGGGAATGCCGGGGATGCCCTGGGCTATGCCATGAGAGGCGGGAAAATATTCGTCAGGGGATATGCCGGCTACCGGACAGGCATCCATATGAAGGAGTATAAGGACAAGAAGCCCGTCATAGTGGTGGGAGGAAGCACGGGAAGCTTCCTGGGCGAATATCTCGCCGGAGGTCTTATTATCGTCCTGGGCCTGGATACCGACAGCTGCCCGGTGGGATACTTTACCGGAGTGGGGATGCACGGCGGCGAAATATTCATCAGGAGCAGCAAAGCGCCGAAGAATCTTCCCAGGCAGGTAACCATGAGCCAGGCCAACGATGAGGACATAAAACGGATAGAGGACGTTCTGTCCGAATTTTCCGGTCTGTTCGGCGTGCCCATGGAAGAAATCCTCGCCAAGCCATTTTACCGCCTGACACCCAATGCCCGGAACCCCTACAAGCAGCTCTACACCGAAAACTAGGAATGAGTAATGGGGACGTACACTTTTACTCATTTTG
>DUSJ01000291.1 GCA_012842645.1 Clostridiaceae bacterium
CGTGGAAGCAAGGGTCCTTACAGGGACCGACAACCTGGAGGAAGCAGCGATTGCCTTCGAAAAATGGGGCTGCAAGGAAACAGTCATAACCCATGCGGAAGGCGTTCTGGCCAGGGCAAACGGCAAAACCCGTTACGAAAGATTCTCCAACCGGAGCACTGTTGGCCGCACCGGCCGGGGCGACACTACCTTTGCCGCATACCTTTCCCACAGGATGGATCATGGCGTGGAAGAGTCTCTTAAATTCGCGGCCGCATTGGTTTCTATAAAAATGGAAAAGGCGGGGCCGTTTGACGGCACATTGGCGGATGTCTACCTGAGATTGAAGGAAAAGCATATGGAAAGAAGGGAGTATGTGTATGCCGACAAAAACAGCTGACAGGTATCTGAAAATCGACCCCTGGAAGATCATCGAGGAAGGGTTCGAGAAAAAACGCAGCAGGATCTCGGAATCAATGTTCTGCCTTGCAAACGAGTTCATGGGAGTCAGGGGCTACTTTGAGGAAGGTTACAGCGGGAACCGGCTTTTGGGAAGCTATTTCAACAACCTCTATGAAGAAATGGAGGCCCAGCATTGGCAGCTCTTCAAGGGAATGGTCACCCGGGTATGTTTTGGCGTCAACTCGGTGGACTGGCTTTATATACGGATTTTCCTGGACGGCGAACAGCTGGACCTGGCGAGATGCGATTTTTATAATTTTAAAAGGGTCCTTGACATGAAAAAGGGGACACTGACCAGGGAATTCATATGGAAAACCAAAACAGGAAAAGAGCTGAAAGTCTCATTCCTGCGTTTCCTCAGCATGGACAGGCCCAATATGGGGTTCCAGAAAATTACCTTTGAGCCGCTGAATTTCAGCGGAAATCTCCTTGTTCAGTCCGGCCTTGACTATTCCATCCTTCATGAGATCGCGGAAGGCTGGAACCAGGTTGAGACGTCGGACAGCGAATTTAAACCCAGGGGCAAAAACTTATGGACCCTTGAAAAAGCAGAATATACCGGCGATGGCATATCAGCCCTGGGCAAAACCATCAAAAGCGGTCATTTATTGTTTTCAAACTTCAGGCTCAACTCAAACAAAATACTCAATACCGCCTTTATCCTGCAGGATAAAATTATTGTTTATACCTTCGGCAATGAACAGATCGAAAATGCGCTTACCGCAGGAGCGATCCTGAAATAGTCAGCCTGTTGAAATATATATGGAAAATGTATATTTCAGTTTATATGGAGATGCAAATGGGGGGTAAGCAATAATGGTACATTCAGAGACAAAAAAAGGCAAAAAGAAGCGAAATACTATTGAAAAACCCAGGGAACAGGGAAAATCACTGTTCCCCTCCCTGGAAGGAGCTTTAAGAAACACCAAAATACAGACAAGGCTTATAATATCATTCCTGATTATTTCTCTTGTACCGCTGGCCATAATCGGTATTATTGGATTCAGCAAGTCGAGCCAGGCCATAGAAAGCAAAATAAGGGCCTATTCCGATCAGATCACCGTACAATTGGGGAAAAATATACAGACGTCAGTTTCCCGGATTGAAGACATGGCAAATGATATAATCCTAAATAAAGATATTCAGAATGGTCTTGAAAAAATTGACTCCATCAACGAAATTGAAAAAATATCGCTTTCGCAAAAAATTAATTCCGCTATTGCCGCAAAATCGACCGTTGACATACGCGGAGTGGAGATTTATGTAAATGGAAACAGCATTTTTTCATATGGCGTGCAAAGCTCCGAGTTTTTTGCTGAAGAAATGAACAGGATAATTGAAGCGGCTGACAAGAATGGCGGCAGGACCTCCTGGAACTTCATCGGCAAAAAAAACGAGCCTGGTAAAAACATCGTGATGTCAAAGGGCATCAAATCTTTAAATACGGGAAACCAGATAGGATTTATCAATATATATGTTGGTACGGAGTACTTCTTCGGCCACTGGATGAAGACATTGAAGCCCGGAGAGGAGTTTGAAACGCCTTCTGCCTACCTGACAGTCGGCTGCGGGAATATCGACGAGGTATCGCAAAGACTGCTGACCATACAAAAGGCGCATTTCAATAAAATCAACAAGTTTGAAAAATTGCCGGTTATATTCAACGAGTACTGTACTACATGGGGATATCCTTCCCATGAAAATATCAAAAAAATCCTCAATGTCATAAAAAACAGGGACGTAGACATTTTTGTAATCGATGCGGGCTGGAGCGCAGACAAAGAAAACGGCTGGGACACAACCGTCGGAGACTGGATTGTCAGTCCGGACCTGTTCCCCTGCGGGATTGAAGAAACGGTGAGCATGATAAAAGAAGCGGGCATGATCCCCGGCATATGGTTCGAGTTTGAAAACTGCTGTTCCAAGGCGAAATCCTATGAAGAACATGAGCATCTTCTGAAGAGAAACGGGAAGGTTATCACCTCGGGTGTCAGGCGTTTCTGGGATATGTGCGATCCCTGGGTCAATGATTACCTTTATGAAAGAGTAATCATGATGATGAAAAAAAACGGGTTTAAGTATATCAAGGTTGACTACAACGAAACCATCGGCGTAGGCTGCGACGGAGCCGAGTCTCTCGGAGAAGGCTTAAGGCAGAGAGTCCTTGCCAGCCAGGCGTTTTTCAGAAGGATAAGGGAGGAAATACCCGATGTCATTATTGAAAACTGTTCGTCGGGCGGCCATCGTCTTGAGCCGTCTATGATGGCATTATGCGATTTGGCTTCTTTTTCCGATGCCCATGAATGCAATGAAATACCCATCATTGCAGCCAACCTTCACAGGGTCATCAATCCATGCCAGTCCCAGATATGGGCGGTGCTCCATGGAACCGACAGCAGAAAGAGGATCGTATACTCCATTGCAAATACCTTCCTCGGTGTAATGTGCCTGTCCGGCGATATTTATAACCTTGACAAGGAGCAGTGGGATCTGGTGGATGAAGGGATAAGCTTTTACCGTTCGGTATCCGGCATTATTATGAACGGTTCGACCGCGTTTTACGGTTCAGGCATAACAAGTTACCGCAATCCAAAGGGATGGCAGGCCGTCGTCAGAAAGTCCGCAGACCAAAAGGAAGCTTTGGTAGTCCTTCATTCCTTCAACAGTGATTTCCCGCCTGAAATCGAAATACCTGTAGATGATTCATACAGGATACACAAGGTATACAGCGCCTTTGGCAATCCGGTCGCCATTAAGGACGGTATGCTGCGTATCAGTATTCGGGAGCCGATGGAGGCTGTTGCCGTCCATTTAAAATCGTAAACGGGTAAAACCTGTTCCCTTGTTATACCTTCGAACAATGGGGATACCTGTATCCCCATTGCTTATTTTTATTTAATATTATTCTATTGACTCATGATCCAATTGCTGATAAGATTAAATCAGAGCTAAACGTTTCGCGATTGAAGGTGTTCATATTGGCAGCTACCATAAAAGACGTAGCAAAATACACAGGTCTATCCATCGCAACCATATCAAAGTATCTTAACGGCGGAAATGTTCTTGAAGAAAACAGAAAACTCATTGAAGAGGCCATCAGGGCGCTCGATTTCAAAGTTAACGAAATAGCCCGCGGCCTGAAAACAAACAAAACCATGACAATCGGGGTTCTTATTCCTGATTTCAACAACCTATTCTTTACCACAATTGTTTCGAACATTGAGAATGTACTTATTAAAAACGGATACAGCACCATTCTTTGCGATTACAAAAATGATATCGAACTGGAAAAGGAAAAATTCAATTTTCTTGTGAACAAACAGGTCGACGGAATCATTATCATACCTCAGGGCGACATCGGCGGATACATTAAGGAGCAGCTTAAAAAGAATATACCTCTGGTGCTTGTCGACAGGGCTCTTGAAGACGTTGAATGCGACACCATACTGGTTGACAACATGAATGCGTCATATAACGCTGTGGAGCACCTTATAACAAGAGGGCACAGGAGAATCGGCATCATAAGAGGACCGGATAATATATTTACATCCATTGAACGCTTGAAAGGATATATTCGTGTTCACAAGGACTATTCAATGAAAATTGATGAGTCGCTTGTGAAAAAAGGCGACAATGATGTTGAGAGCGGCTACAGATGTCTCAACGAACTGATGGAAATGGATGTGCCACCGACGGCGGTTTATATAACCAATTATGAAATGACGCTGGGAGCTATAATGGCGATAAATGAAAGGAATGTTAAAGTGCCCGACGATCTGTCCGTTATCGGCTTCGACAACCTGCACATCGCCAGGATCGTCAAACCGCCCCTGACCATTGTTGTCCAGCCGATGGAGCAAATAGGAGAGGTGGCCGCCAACACAGTGCTGAAAAGAATAAAAGGTGACATGAGTAATTATCCTTCCATGGTAAGGCTGAAGACCGAACTGATGATAAACCAGTCGGTGAAAGATTTAAGGGGTTGAAAGACGTCATTCGGCGTCCACAATATTTTTTACGTCAGAGCGAAACGTTTCGCTTTAATTTGATAACAAACAGCAAAATGTTTATAAGCCCAGCCACCATTTTTTATTGATTTGTGGAAAGGAGCGGCCATATGAAAAACCTTTTGTTGGGAATCGATATTGGCACATCGGCTTGCAAAGCCGCCGTCATTGATCTGGACGGCAGGGTCATAGCCCAGGCGACCAGTTCTTACCCGGTATACTACCCAGCTCCGGGTTATGTGGAGCAGAATCCCGAGGAGTGGTGGGAAGGCGTATGCGGAGCGATCCGGGAAATCCTTTCA
>DUSJ01000292.1 GCA_012842645.1 Clostridiaceae bacterium
TTATAAACGCCATAAAGGACGACAGGAACGAGGAATTCAGAAATAAATACAGGAATATAGACGTTTTACTGATAGACGACATACAGTTCATAGGGGGCAAGGAAAGAACCCAGGAGGAATTTTTCCATACTTTCAACGCCCTTTACGAGCATAACAAGCAGATCGTCATTTCGAGCGACAAGCCGCCGAAAGAGATCCTTACCCTTGAAGAACGCCTGCGTTCAAGGTTCGAATGGGGCCTGATCGCCGACATACAGGTGCCGGACACCGAGACCAGGATAGCTATACTGCGTAAAAAGTCGCAGCTTGAAAGATATGATATACCAAATGAAGTACTTGTATATATAGCCAATAACATCGAGTCAAACATCAGGGAACTGGAAGGGGCTTTAAACAGGGTAATAGCCTATGCTTCGCTTACAGGCAGCCCTATAACCCTCGAGCTTGCCCAGGACTGCCTTAAGCAGATCCTTGCCGGAAGATCCGTCGAGAATATAAATCACAATACAATAATGAAAGTGGTTTCACGATATTACGACATCTCCCCCGATCAGCTGGTGACCCAGAAAAGATCGAGGAATGTAGCTTTCCCGAGACAGGTCGCAATGTACCTCTGCAGGGAACTTGCAGGAATGTCGCTTCCGAAAATCGGTCAGGTTTTTGGCGGAAGGGATCATACGACAGTAATGCACGCCTGCGATAAAATACAGGAGGAAATGGAAAGAAGCTCCGAACTAAGGCGGGCAATTGCCGAAATGAAAAGAAACATAACAGGAAAGTAGCATGCGGCTGACCATATATCCTCAAAAATTGTGGATATGTGTATTGAAAAAATGTGGAGAAAAATGTCGATTTTTTTATTCCGAAATATTGTGGCAAAAAAGCGCTCATTATCAACACATTTATCAACAGCCGAAAACCTTTTGTTAAAACAGTCCTGTACACTTTTCAACACATTACACAGCGCTTACTACTGTTATGACTGAGAAAAAATAAAAATAAGGAGAATAAAGATATGAAAGTCATGATCCTCAGGCAAAATCTTCTTGAAGCAATAAATATCGTGCAGAAAGCCATCATGTCCAAAGCAACGCTTCCGATTCTCGAAGGGATATATCTCGAGGCCGGCGACAAGCTGAAGCTGGTAGGAAATAACTTTGACATGTCGATAGAATACAACGCGGAAGCTGACATTATGGAAAAAGGATCCATAGTGTTGAACAGCAGGATCTTCGGGGAAATTGCAAGAAAACTACCTGATGCTCCTGTAATGATAGAGGTGTTCGACGGCAACAAGGTAAGGATCGAGTGCCTGAATACCTATTTTGAAATAAAGGGCATGGAGCCCGATTCCTATCCCCTGCCTCCGAAAGTGGAAAAGGATGTTTCGTTTACAATAAGCCAGGGAGCGCTGAAAGATCTGATCAGGCAGACTATATTCTCTGTCGGCACTGACGAAAACAGGAAGATAATGACCGGATGCCTTATAGAGGCAGAAAACAGTGAAATAAGGATAGCGGCCCTTGACGGATTCAGGATGGCCGTGAGCAATACGTTGATAAAGGAAGATGTAAAACTTAAAGTAGTCGTTCCCGGAAAGAACCTGAACGAGGTCCTGAGGATACTGGAAACCAGCGAAGACCTGGTAACCGTTTCGCTCTCAGGCAACCTTATATCCTTTATTTTCGAAGACTTCATTATTTCATCGAACATACTTGACGGGGAGTTCATGAATTACAGGAACTATATACCCACCCAGTTTGAGACCGAGATAACGGTCAATACAAGAGAACTGGAGGAGAGTCTTGAGAGGGCTTCCCTTATAACAAGCGACGACAAGAGATATCCGGTTAAATTCAATATAAACGATGAAGAGATGATAATAACTTCCGCAGCCGATATAGGAATATCCAAGGAACAGATAAGGATCGAAAACAGCGGTATGCCTCTGCAGATAGGATTCAATCCAAGGTATTTCCTCGATGCCCTTAAAGTTATATCCGATGAAAAAATCAAAATTTCTTTCACATCATCAATAGGACCGTGCATAATAACTGCCGTGGACCATGACAGGTACCTGTACCTTGTACTGCCTGTCAGGATTAAAAACTGAAGAGGCGCTATGAAAGAAATAACGATCACAACGGAATATATAAAACTGGACCAGTTACTGAAACTGTCCCGCCTTGTGAACAGCGGAGGCGAGGCTAAGGATTTTATTGCCTGCAATGATATTTACGTAAATGACGAAAAGGAGATCCGGAGGGGCAGAAAGCTCCGTGACGGTGACATTGTCCGTATCGGGAACCAGGTTTTCAGAATAGTTCAAAATGGTGAACAAAAGTGACAGTACGTGAATTGGAGCTTACTGATTTCAGGAATTACCGGAAGCAAAGGATTTCATTCAGCGAAGGTATAAATATTCTGTATGGCCAGAACGCCCAGGGAAAAACGAACGTACTGGAAGCTTTATATATAGCGTCTACCGGTAAATCCCACAGGACAAGCAATTACCATGATCTTATAAGAAACGGATGCTGCAGTTTCGAAATACGCCTGAAGTGCGGTGCCGACGGCAGAGATAACACTATTGTTATCAGGTATTCAAGGGACAGGGGAAGATTCCTTGAGATCAACGGGATAAGGAGAGAAAGGATTTCCGATGTTCTCGGAACCCTTAATATAATACTTTTTTCGCCTGAAACGCTGGAAGTGGTAAAAGGGTCTCCGGCGGCAAGGCGCAAATTCCTGGACATTCTTTTATGCCAGACAGACAGGCAGTACCTTTACGAGCTTAAAAGATACAACCAGCTGGTTAAAAACAAATCGGCCGCCCTGAAAAAAGGAAAAAACGAAAAAAAGTATGAAGAAACGCTGCCAGTCTGGAACGAGCATATATCGCAGACCGGCGCAAAAATAGCCGTTATGCGCATGAAGGCCCTGAAGGCGCTTGACGGCTATATGAAAAATGAAGTAAGCAGCATAACGTCCGGGCAGGAAAAGTCTTCACTTAAATATAAAACATTCTGCGAGATTGATGAGAATGCCAACGAAGATTTTTTCAGGGAACAGCTTTCAGAAACCCTGAAAAAAGGTATGGATAAAGAGATAAGCATTTCGCAGTGCATATACGGACCCCACAGGGATGATTTCGAGATCCTGCTGAACGGCTTGAACTCAAGGCAGTTCTGCTCGCAGGGTCAGCAGAGGACTCTGGCATTGTCGCTGATCATGGCAGAGCTTTTATACACTGAAGAGATCAAAGGTGAAAAACCTGTATTACTGCTGGACGATGTCCTGTCGGAGCTTGATTCAGGAAGGCAGGAGTACCTGGTAAAGGGATTGGCTGAAGTACAGACGGTGATCACCACCACGGACGATCTTCCTTATTCAGGACTGAAAGTAAAGGATATAAGGAAGTTCCTTGTCAAAGAAGGAACAGTGACGGTCACCGGAAATATATAAAGTTGACCATATTTAAAAACTTTACTAAAATTATTCTGGTGCATAAAAATAAATATGCGGCGGCTGGCAAAGAGAGGTGAGCCGGGCGGCTGCCCGGCATGATGTGTTTTTGCATATCGGCGAAGAAATGATTGTCTTTTTGAATGACATTTTGGCTATAATGGATTTTGAAAGAACCACTACCTCGGGCAATACGAGGGAGTTCCTTAAAAGATGCGAAGAAAAAGGGCAGGTCGTAACAGTAGGAAATGATCTTCCAAAGTCGTTCATTCTGACAGTCAGGAACGGGAAGCAGACCGTATACCTGTCTCCCATATCTGCCGCAACATTGAAAAAACGAGTTCTGAAAACAGCAAAGGCTGTAAAATAAAAGCACGCAGGAAAACTCGCTGCAGGAGGAAATCACCGGATGACGAAAATCAGGAATAATCACCACAACCACAACGATTACAACGAAGAACAGATCCAGGTACTTGAAGGACTTGAAGCCGTAAGAAAAAGGCCGGGAATGTATATTGGAAGCACCTCGACAAGGGGATTGCATCATCTCGTTTATGAGATAGTCGACAACAGCG
Source organism: Clostridiaceae bacterium (assembly GCA_012842645.1). Taxonomy (GTDB): domain Bacteria; phylum Bacillota; class Clostridia; order DSM-8532; family DSM-8532; genus DTU059. Next base: position 4,041 of record DUSJ01000292.1, read on the forward strand.
TCGACGAATCCCTGGCGGGTTACTGCGACCAGATACATGTCATAATAAATAAAGACAACAGCATTACCGTATATGACAACGGGCGGGGTATACCCACGGGAATACATCCGAAACTTAAGCTGCCTACAATACAGGTTGTGCATACGTACCTCCATGCAGGAGGAAAATTCGGAGGCGAAGGATATAAAGTGTCAGGAGGACTGCATGGGGTCGGCGCCTCTGTTGTCAATGCCCTTTCCGAGTGGATGGAAGTAGAGGTATCAAGGGACGGAAAAATATTCAGGCAGCGCTATGAACGCGGGAAAACTGTGACAGGTGTCGATATAATAGGAGAGTGCGACGAAGACTGTACCGGGACGAAAACAACATTCAAGCCTGATCCTGAAATATTCGAAGAAACAGTGTTTGATTTCGAGGTACTCCTGAAACGTTTCCGCGAAATGGCCTTCTTGAATAAGAACATAACGATAACCCTGATCGACCGGAGAGAAGAGGAAGAGAAAAAGGTTGTCCTCCATTATGAAGGCGGCATCAGTTCCTTCGTTGAGTACATCAACAAGAACAAGGAGGTAATCCACCCCGAGATCATCTATTTTTCCGCAAAGAAAGAAGATATTGAGCTTGAAATAGCGATGCAGTATACCGATTCCTTCAATGAGAACATATACGGCTACGCGAACAATATCGCGACCACTGAGGGCGGAACGCATATCACGGGCTTCAAGACGGCCATAACGAAAGTAATAAACGATTATGCGAGAAAGATAAACCAGCTGAAAGAGAACGACAAGAACCTGTCCGGCGAGGATGTAAGGGAAGGCCTTACTGCAATAGTAAGCGTCAAGCTCCATGAGCCGCAGTTTGAAGGACAGACAAAAACAAAGCTTGGGAACGCTGATGTCAGGTCCTTTACTGAAGCTGTCGTCACTGAAAAACTGTCGTATATTCTCGAGGAGAATCCAAGGGTAGGAAGAATAATCGTTGAAAAAACCCTTTTGTCCTTCAGGGCAAGGGAAGCCGCCAGGAAGGCAAGGGAACTTACTAAGAGGAAGAGCGTGCTTGAATCCACCTCTTTGCCCGGAAAACTTGCCGATTGCTCGGAGAGGGACGCATCCAAGTGCGAATTGTTCATCGTTGAGGGCGACTCTGCCGGCGGCAGCGCAAAGCAGGGCAGGGACAGAAGATTCCAGGCAATCCTGCCGTTGTGGGGCAAGATGCTGAACGTGGAAAAATCAAGGGAAGACAAGGTTATAGGCAACGACAAGCTGGGACCTGTCATAACCGCGCTGGGGACAAGCATAGGAGAGGACTTTGACCTGTCAAAGCTTCGCTACCATAAAGTAATCATCATGGCTGACGCCGATGTGGACGGTTCTCATATAAGAACGCTCCTGCTGACATTCTTCTACAGGTACATGAAACCGCTGGTAGAGAATGGCCATGTATATATAGCTCAGCCTCCCCTGTTCAAGGTAAAAAAAGGTAAGGAA
>DUSJ01000293.1 GCA_012842645.1 Clostridiaceae bacterium
CTAAAAATCCTCAAAGAATTTGGGGTGGACTTTGACGTAAATGTCTGTTCGGCCCACAGAACACCCGAAAAAGCCGCGGAACTGGCAAAGAACGCCGAGAAGGACGGATATGACGTGATCATAGCGGCAGCGGGAAAAGCGGCGCATCTGCCTGGCGTTATAGCGGCTTACACGGTTCTTCCCGTTATTGGTCTTCCGGTAAAATCATCGACTCTTGACGGTCTTGATTCACTTCTTTCCATAGTACAGATGCCATCGGGGATACCTGTGGCAACAGTCGCCATCAACGGCGGAGAAAACGCAGCCCTTCTTGCTGTCCAGATCCTTGCCGTGACTTATCCTGATCTCAGGGAAAAAATCCGTGATTATAGATTAAAACTTGCGCAGCAGGTTGAAAATAAAAACCGGCAGCTTAACGAGAAATTGAGAGGTATCCCGTAAATGAAGAGATTAATTGATTTCGGTTCATCTAACGACTATGAAGATGAAATCCGTGAGGCATGCGGCGTATTCGGGATATCTAACCAGGATGGCCTGGATACGGCACGTACAGTATATTTCGGACTTTATGCCCTTCAGCATCGCGGCCAGGAAAGCTGCGGCATAGCGATAAGCAATAACGGCGAAATAACCGGATACAAAGGGATAGGGCTCGTCCCGGAGGCCTTTACCGAAAAAATACTCGACCGTCTCGTAGGCGATATGGCCATAGGCCATACCCGCTATTCAACTACCGGCGGCAGTTCCGTTGAAAACTGCCAGCCGCTCATATTTACCTATAAAGGAGGGAAAATGGCTCTTGCCCATAACGGCAACCTTGTTAACGCATCGAAAATACGCTTTGAGCTTGAGAACAAGGGAGCTATTTTCCAGACATCCACCGATTCGGAAGTAATAGCAAACCTGATTTCAAGGAACGGACTAAAATGCGGTGATCTTGTCGAAGTTCTCACCAGGACCATGGATGTCATAGAAGGATCCTATGCCCTTGTTATACTGACAAGGAAAACCCTTGTGGGAATACGCGATCCATGGGGTATGCGCCCGTTATGCATAGGAAAAATCGGGAAATCATATGTGCTGGCATCCGAAAACTGCGCTTTTGACGCTATAGGCGCTGAATTCATCAGGGATGTGGAACCCGGGGAAATGATAATTATCGAAGGAGATACGATGAGGTCCATAAGGACCAATTACAATAAACCCCGCCGCTTCTGTATCTTTGAGCATATCTACTTTGCCCGGCCTGACAGCTATATTGACGGGGTGTCCATTTACAAATCCCGCCTTGAGGCGGGAAGGCTGCTCGCCATCGAGTCTCCCGTAGATGCAGACCTGGTGGTGGGAGTCCCGGATTCGGGCATTACAGCCGCCATCGGATATTCAAGACAATCCGGTATTCCGTACGGAGAAGCGCTTATAAAAAACCGGTATGTGGGAAGGACTTTCATCCAGCCAACCCAGGAGATCAGGGAACGGAGCGTACTTATCAAACTCAATGCCCTCCGGGAGGAAATAGAGGGCAAAAGGATTATAATCATAGACGACTCCATAGTTCGCGGAACCACTTCATACAAGATAATACAAATGCTGAAAAACGCCGGAGCCAGGGAGGTACATATGCGGATATGCTCGCCCCCGGTGTTGAATCCATGTTATTTTGGCATTGATATATCTTCAAAGGAACATCTCATTGCAGCCAATTATTCTATAGAAGAAATAAGGGAAAGCATCAATGCTGATTCATTGGCGTTTTTGAGTGTCGAAAGCCTTCTGAAAACACCGATAGGGGCTCCGGAAAACGGCTTCTGCACCGGATGCTTTACCGGGGATTATCCCATGAAGGTCCCGGCGCACATCGAGAAATCCATATTGGAAAAGGGATGCTGAAGCAGTAATTTGTTTATGAAAGGATTGATCCAGGATGGCTAACTACAAGGAAGCGGGCGTTGACGTTGAAGCGGGATATAAGGCTGTAAGCCTGATGAAATCGCATGTAAAAAAAACGATGCGTCCTGAGGTGCTTGCGGAAATAGGCGGTTTCGGAGGTTTATTCAGCCTTGAGGATATGAAATATGAAAAACCTGTCCTGGTTTCGGGGACCGACGGAGTAGGCACCAAGCTCAAGATAGCTTTTGCGATGGACAAGCATGACACAGTGGGGATAGACTGCGTTGCCATGTGTGTGAACGATATTGTATGCAGCGGCGCGCAGCCTTTATTTTTCCTTGATTATATAGCCCTCGGGAAACTGGTTCCCGAAAAGGTGGAACAGATAGTGAAGGGTGTCGCGGATGGATGCATATTGGCCGGATGTTCCATTATAGGAGGGGAGACCGCCGAAATGCCCGGGTTTTATCCGGAAGATGAATATGACCTGGCCGGGTTCGCGGTGGGGATAGTTGAAAGGGACAAGCTTATAGACGGAAAAAAAATTAAGCCCGGCGATATACTGGTAGGTTTCGCGTCGTCGGGCGTACACAGCAACGGGTATTCCATGGTAAGGAAAATATTCGAC
>DUSJ01000294.1 GCA_012842645.1 Clostridiaceae bacterium
AGAAGATCTGAACAGCGCGCTTCGAACGGGTGCACGGGAACGTTGTATCATAAGTTAATATTCTCAGTACGCGAGAATATTAACTTATGATATAATATACTTGCTAATATAATTAGCATGGATGTTTTAATAAATTTCGGAGATGGTTCATTTGAGCGCTTATGATTCAATTTTGGTCTGCGTTACCCGTCAGAAAGCTTGCGAAAGGCTGATAAGAGCTGCTGCAGAGCTGAAAAAAGAAGACGGGTCTCTTTATGTTATACACGTAACAAAGGAAAGCTGGAATTTCGTAGATAATGCACATGACGGAGAAGCCCTGGAATATCTTTTCACGCTGTCAAAGTCCTATGGAGCCGATCTTACGATACTCAACTCGGACAGGATACCTGAAACCATCGCACAGTTCGCGGAACACTATGGAGTGCAGCTTATAATAATCGGCGAAGGTCCCGACGATTCCAGGAACTCCTTTAAAAACAGGCTGTTGGAACTGCTGAGCGATACTGGTATCGAGATCAGGGTCATTCCAAATCCCTGCTCTCCCTGAACAGAATATCATTTACTTATTTAAAGAGTTATAGATGTCGCGCTTGGACACACCCCTGTCCTTCGCGGCAAGCTTTATCGCATCCATTCGTTCATATCCCTGTTTTACATAATATTCGACATGTTCTTCAAGCGAAAGGCAGGAAAAATCCTGCTTTTTTTCTTTCGGTGGCGCACCTTCCACCACGATAACAAATTCTCCCCTGGGATCGTTGACTTCGAAACGGGATATGATCTCGCTCAAACTCCCTCGAATGGCTTCTTCGTGAACCTTTGTCAGTTCCCGCAAAACACTGACACGCCTTTCACCGAATACCCCGTACAGGTCCTGGAGCATGGTTTTTAGCCGGTGAGGCCCTTCATAGAATATGATTGTCCTTTCTTCGTCCCTGATGGTTTCGAGGAACCTGACCCTGTCGGAACGCTTCCGCGGAAGGAAACCTTCAAATGCAAAGCGGCCTGAAGGAAGGCCGGACAGGACCAGGGCAGTAAGTGAAGCCGAAGGGCCAGGGACTACGGTAACTTTGATTCCCTGTGAAACAGCCATTGATACCAGTTCCTCCCCGGGATCGGATATGGAAGGCATGCCTGCGTCACTTACAAGAGCAATGTCCAGTCCTTCCTTTAACTTGTTGATGAGCTCTTTCGCGCGGCTTATCCTGTTATTGTCATGGTAGCTTACCAGGGGCTTGCTGATATTGAAATGGTTCAGCAGCCTGAGGGTATGCCTGGTATCCTCCGCGGCGATAAGATCGACCTCGGATAAAATTCTCAACGCGCGGCAAGTGATGTCTTCAAGGTTTCCTATTGGTGTTCCAACCAAATACAGGGTTCCGTATTCCTGGTCCATTTTAAGCACCTGTCCCTTATGCGCAAAAATGTGCGAAAGTATCAAGTTACGCACTGCCACTACAAGGTTATCGATTTATGGCGGGTCACGTGGCAGCTTATGTTGACTGCTACGGGGAGACCGGCTATGTGTGTCGGAAATGTCTCTATATTCACTCCGAGTGCCGTTATTCTTCCGCCAAGCCCGGCCGGGCCGATACCCAGCCTGTTTATGCTCTCAAGCAGTTCCTCCTCAAGGGCCTTGTAATAGGGATCCGGGTTGCTGCTGCCGACAGGCCTGAGCAGAGCTTTCTTGGCCAGTATTGCCGCTTTTTCCATCGTTCCGCCTATACCAACGCCCACGACAACCGGCGGGCACGGGTTGGGACCTGCCTTGCTCACAGCATCTATTATAACGGCTTTAACGCCTTCTATCCCGTCTGAAGGTTTGAGCATTTTAAGCACGCTCATATTTTCGCTCCCGAAACCCTTGGGAGCCACATGGATGACCAGGTCATCGCCATTGTTTATATCGTAATGGATGACAGCAGGGGTATTGTCTCCCGTGTTGTTCCTCCTGAGGGGATCGGTTACTACCGAATTTCTCAGGTATCCTTTTTTATATCCCTTCCTCACACCGTTGTTTATGGCCTCTTCAAGGCTGCCACCGGTGATATGGACCGATTGCCCTATTTCCACGAAAACCACTGCCATACCCGTGTCCTGGCAGATGGCAAGGCCCTCACGGGCAGCTATATCAGCGTTCCTGACCAGGCTTTCCAGGACCGAGCGACCGGTTTCGGATTCCTCCAGTTCAATTCCCCGGACAAGAGCGTTTCTTATATCTTCGTTAAGATAAATATTGGCTTCGATACACAGCTTTTCGACTGCCGCTTCAATATCCGCTGCGTCAATATGCCTCACAGTAAATCACCCCGCCGGTCATCCGAGTATTTTCAGGCTGAATTCCCCGCAGCAGGAGTCTGCTGCCACATGTATATCCTTCAGCCCGTATTGTTTCTTCAATTGCTCTATATTACGCCTGTTCTGGCCTATGATCCTTGACATATATTCGGGTCTCGTTTTTATCACGAGCCTGGTATTTTCAGAAATATCCAACCTGTCAATCTCTTCTGTCATCTTTTTCAGGAGTATCCGTGATTCGACTAGCTCGCCGAAGGCCGGATGATACGGGCCGGCAACCACCGAACCTTCCAGTGTCCCGGAGGTTTGCAGGCCTATCCTCAATATCGTAATACCCGCTTTCCTGTATAAGGGCAACACCTGTGCGCACCATTCGACTGCTTCATCCAGGTCAAGGGGCTTGTATGAGCCATCAAGGTAAAGTTCTTCCATCAATGTTCCCTTAAGAATGAGCGCCGGATATATCCTGACCATGTCGGGCTTAAGATCTATGACTCCCCTGGCTGTTTCGAGGGATTTCTCAAGGCTGTCCCCGGGAAGCCCGAGCATGGTCTGTATACCGAGGCTGAAGCCGTATTCCCTTACCAAGGCGCAGGCTGCAAAGACATCCTCCACGCTGTGTCCTCTCTGGCTCTTCGCCAGCACATCGGGGTCCAGGCTCTGGACACCCAGTTCAATCACCTTGACCCCGTAATCCCTCAGTATGGAAAGCACATGATGATCGATGGCATCCGGCCTTGTAGACAGGCGTATACCTTCCGCTCTTCCTTCATCGATATACGGCTTTGCAGCTTCAAGGTACGATATCATCTCTTTCTCGGGAATTGCGGTAAAACTTCCTCCAAAAAAAGCTATTTCAACATGATCGTCCCTGCTTACGGTGGAAAAGGACTCTTCGAGAAGCGTTCTTGCCTTTTCAGGGGTCTGCGGGTCCAGGCTCCCGCTTATCCTCTTCTGGTCACAGAAGATGCATGCGTGGGGGCAGCCCATATGGGGGACGAAAACAGGTATGTTTACATGACGGTTCCTGCCCATAAATCGCTTAAGCCTGCTTTCTACGAGATTTTTCCCATTTCCTCGAGGGCTGCTTTGGCAGCCATCTGCTCGGCATCTTTCTTTGATTTGCCGATCCCGGAACCTATGGCTTTTCCGTTTGCATAAACCGCCATTTTGAATGTTTTGGAATGATCAGGCCCGCTGGATTCAATGAGCTTGTACTGAATGATCACATCCCCCGATTTCTGGAGTTCTTCCTGCAACGCAGTCTTGTAGTCCATGAAAAGCATTCCGCTGATCGCTTTCTGGTAAATGTCCCCGAAAATATGCATAATGAAGCCTTCGGCTTCATCAATACCGCTGTCAAGAAAAATGCTGCCTATGACAGCCTCCAGCGCGTCCGACAGTATCGAGGGTCTGGTCCGTCCGCCATTGGCCTCCTCACCCCTGCCGAGCATTATCAGGTCGCCAAGTCCTATGGCTTTCGCGCATTCGTTTAGCGATGCTTCGCATACGATAAGGGCCCTCAATTTACTCATTTCGCCTTCAGTGAAACCTGCCTGGTTATTGTACAGCATCAGGCTCAATACGAAGTTCAGGATGGCGTCTCCAAGGAACTCAAGCCTCTCGTTGCTTTTGGCCGCAAAATTCTGATGCTCGTTGGAATATGAACTGTGTACAAGAGCATTGATCGCGTACTGCTTGTTCCTGTAGGTGTATCCGATCCTTTTCTCCAGTTCTTCAACGGTTTTCAGTAAATCATCAGGTAATTTCCCCAAAACTATCCTCCTCAAAAAAACACACTTTCTATTATATTTTACCATACCAGATTGCGCTGATTCAGTCCATACTCCCGGGGGAAGCATCAGTATGGTTATTCTGCTTCTGAATCCGCTGATTCGGATAAAAAGCGGCGTGCCTGCATGTAGATTTAAGCGTAGCGCGGCCAGCGAAGCGGTCTCGACTTGAATCCCGGACGGATTCATGGAGCGAAGACTGAAGCAGAGGAACCGTCCCCCTGCTTCGGAACCGTCCCCCTGCTTCAGTCTTTACTTATGCCATATTACCTGCACAGGACAATCTGCTGCGAAATATCGGAGAAAATCTCCATGCCGGGGGTTTCCGAAACATGTATGACGTCGGGGTATGTTTTGCAGTCCGGCAGAAGGAATTCCAGCAGGTTTTCATTTTCCAGGATCCGCTGGCGGTTGAACACGACATCCTTATGTCCTTCGATTATAGCCACGTAAAAGATTCCTGATTCCACCAGGTCGAGGAAGAAATGGCTTCCATAGGACAGTTCGGGCATGAAGCCCGCTTCAGCCGACGACACCTCACAGATGACCGACATGTTGCATATCTCCGAGAAATGGGCGGGAACTCCCAAAGATGGCGTAGTCGTTCCCCATCTTCCGGGGCCAACCAGGATATTGCTTTTGCCTTTCAGCTTCATATTTATCTGGCCTATCTGCCTTGCGACCGCATACTTTTCCTGTTCATTCAGCATGGAATACGCCCTGGCATCCACATAAACCACATAGTCGACAGGAAGGCGTATGTTCCCTCCCATGAAATTGCCTTTTACAACGAAAAAGCATTCATCCCTGTCGACATCCGGTATCCCTGGCGCCCTGCCCGGGCCCCTGGTCTGCAGCGGCCGGCATTGCAGCAGGTTTATCCTGAACCTGTCGTCTTTGGTGAAATTGGCTGTGAACTCGATATCCACCGGATGATCATAGACCCTGGACAAAAGCGCAAGCATCCTTCTCATCACAGCGGGAAATCCGGTACGTCCCAGCAGTTTATTGAAATCATATATGTATGACCTGATGCTTCCTGTATATCCCAGTTCCCGGAGCCTGCTTGCCGTCTGGAAGTCGGGACTCACGAACAGTTCCTTGTCAGCCTTTATGTTACGGGAAAAAATACTGTCAAGGTCTACGCTCACCAGCCTGTTTTCCTTCAGTGATATGACATCTGCTCCATGCTGGGAATACTTTTTCCTGTCTTCGAGGGTCATGGGCGGAATCCTCATAGGATCGTCAAGGCATACCATCCTTGCATAATCGCCTGATTCCCTGTCTACCGCCCTTGTCCCGAGGCCGAATACCAGGCGAAGCATCCCTGCGTCCATATCTATACTCTTATCCCAAACATAAAGGTTTGTAGAGTTGCCTACGCCGGCCAAATGCGGGAAAAACCAGTCCCCGTGCTGGTCGCCTGAAACACGCTGGACAAGGATGGCCATTTGCTCGTCAAGCCCGGCAAGTCCCCTGTTCATCCTGTAGGCAAGCGCATCCTCGTTCATTGAGCTGGCATAAACGGTCT
>DUSJ01000295.1 GCA_012842645.1 Clostridiaceae bacterium
AATCATGGCATAGTCGTTGCGGCCGAATCGCTTTTTAAGGCATTTATGGTGTTTGAAACGCTGGATTATTGCGCCCGTATAGAAATCAATGCCGGGCGAATAGGCAAAGTGAAAACTTTTAGCCGGGAAAATACAGGTAATGCCGGATACGGTCAGAATATAAAAATGAATGAATTTACTCCCGATGTTATTTCCAGTAAAGAAAAAGAAATTCGAAGAGAAATGTGCGAGCTTATCCGCAGGGCATATGACCAGCGGCTTATCACAAGCTCACAGGGAACCTTCTCAGCAAGAATCAATGACAGGTCGTTCGTTATAACTCCTGCCAATACAGACAGAAAATATATCGAGCCCGAGGATCTTGTGCGTATAGAAAACGGGAGAAAAGAATCGGGGAAAAACCCGGACAGGACTGTACTTTTCCATCAGTATATCTATAACGTCCATCCCCATGTAAACTCGGTAATTGTCGCCCAGCCGCCCAATGCGATGGCATTCGCGGTCAGCGACCAGGCAATGGATTCAAGGCTGATACCCGAAAGTTACATAATGCTCAGGGATGTGCTAAGGCTGCCTTTCGGCTGCATTTACACGGAGCCCGAAAAGACTGCCGCAAGGTTTTTATCAGGCTCGCCGGTCGCCATTGTCGAGAATGACTGCTTAGTCGTTACCGGGCACAGCCTTCTTAATGCCTTCGACAGGCTTGAAGTGGCCGAATACAGCGCCCAATCAATAATTTCGGCCCGTGTGCTTGGCGGAATCGTTACCATTGACGATAAACAGATAAACGACCTGAAAGACGCTTTCAGCCTGTATTGACGTTGATCTGTATTTTTTGAGCGAGAACCCTGGCATCCGTCTAAAAATGCAAAACGGGGCCGTCTAAGAAATGAGCATGCTGTTCAGAGCTGAATTGCCTCCGCAGGAGCAGTTGAATGTTGTAATGCGATAAGCAGCAGCCGAGTGAGGTTAAATCTGCCGGATGCAGATTTAACCCGGCACACGCCCGGACGGCGTGCTTGCCTGCGACCTCGCGAGAGCAAACTTGAGCATTTGCAACTTCCTGCGACAAGGACAGCAAGAATATCTGAACAGCATGCTCATAGTAAATTACAGTCTGCCGACAACGCCCCTGAAAGCGTCATAAGCTTTGTCCCACTGTTCCTTGTTTTCAGGGGTATAGGTGACTATGGGGAAAGAAGCCTTCACGATGCTTCTTATTTCCTTCAAATCCTTTATCCTGCCCAGGGCCATGGCCTGAACGAGAATGTTTCCGATGGAAGACGCCTCGACCGGCCCTGCCACCACGTTCCTGCCTGTCGCATCGGCCGTGAACTGGCACAGAAGTTTGTCCTTGATACCGCCGCCTACCATATGGATGACGGGTAATGGTCTTCCCAGGAGATCCTCCAGCTTTTCGAGGGTCATCCTGTATTTCAGGGCAAGGCTCTGGGTTATGCAGCGGACGATCTCTCCTTTTGTTTCGGGCACGGGCTGACCGGTTTTCCTGCAGTATTCCCTGATTCTTTCGGGCATGTTTCCCGGAGCGACCAGGGAATGATGGTCCGGGTCAATAAAGGACCTGAATGGTTCCGCGCGCATCGACTCCTTATCAAGTTCTGCAAATGTGCAGCATTCTCCTGTCCTGTCCCAATGCCTTTTGCATTCCTGTACAAGCCAGAGACCCATTATGTTTTTCATGACGGTAGTCTTTCCGCCGACTCCGCCTTCGTTGGTGACAGGCAGGTTCATGCTTTTTTCATTGATGATGGGACTGTCGGACTCGAACCCCATCAGCGACCAGGTCCCGCAGCTGATGTATGCGAAATCATCGTCTGACGCGGGAACCGCGGCAATAGCCGACTGGGTGTCATGGCCGGCAACGGCTATAACCTTTATTTTTGATATGCCAAGCTCCTGCGACAGTTCATCGGTGAGTTCTCCCAGTATTGTTCCCGAAGGAATTATCTCGGTGAATATCTCCCTGGGAAGGCCAAGGCGATTGATTATTTCGTCGGACCAGCGTTTTGTTCGCGCGTCAAGGAGCTGGGTGGTAGTGGCAATACTGTATTCTGTGGCCTTTTTGCCGGAAAGAAAATAGTTTATCAGGTCCGGGGTGAGAAGCAGGGTCTTAGCCGTATCAAGCAGGGGGGAATCGTCATTTTTCATGGAATAAAGCTGCAGGATCGTATTGAACCACATGAACTCTATTCCTGTTATGTTGTAGAGTTCTTCCTTTGAAATCAGCTCCTGTATCTTTTCCATCATGCCGCCTGTCCGTTTGTCCCTGTAGTGATATGGGTTGCCAAGCAGGTTGCCCTGGCGGTCAAGAAGTCCGAAGTCAACGCCCCATGTGTCTACGGCTATCGAGGCTATATCCCGGTGGCCCTGGCGGACGCAGTTGATTATCCCCTGCTTTATCTCATGAAAAAGCCTTAGAATATCCCAATATAGATTTCCGTTTACCATGACCGGGTCATTGGGAAATCTGTGCACTTCATGCAGAGTCAGCGTTCCGTTTTCCAGGATTCCCAGGATAGCTCTTCCATTACTCGCTCCAAGATCAA
>DUSJ01000296.1 GCA_012842645.1 Clostridiaceae bacterium
CATTGACTGCAAGGTATGTGTGACCGCTCAGCACAGGGAAATGCTCGACCAGGTCCTGGAGATATTCGATATTCGGCCTGACCATGATCTCAACATCATGAAAGTTAAACAAACCCTTACGGACATAACATCCCGGGCCCTTGAAGGCCTTTATGACATCTTCACTTCAGAATCACCTGACATCGTACTGGTGCACGGGGATACCACGACTACCTTTGCAGCGTCGCTGGCGGCATTTTACGCGAAAGTCAGGGTTGGACATGTAGAGGCCGGGCTCAGGACCTATGATAAATACTCCCCCTATCCGGAGGAAATGAACAGGAAACTGACCGGCGCCATAGCCGATCTGCATTTCGCCCCCACTTCGTCGAACAGGGAGAACCTGCTGAAGGAAAACGTTCCGGCGGATACGATCTACGTTACAGGGAACACTGTTATCGACGCCCTTTCCACCACGGTGTCCAGGGATTACATATTTAAAGACCCGTTTTTAAGGAGTTTCAGCTTCAGCGGGAAAAGGGTGATCCTGGTCACGGCCCACAGGCGTGAGAACCTGGGCAAACCCATGGAAAACATATTCACCGCGCTCAGAAGACTTGTTGATGATATACCCGACATATCCCTTATTTATCCTGTCCATATGAATCCAGTGGTCCGCGAGACTGCCGGAAGGGTGCTCGGAGGCCATGACAGGATACATCTCATAGATCCCATTGATGTACAGGACATGCATAACCTGATGGACAGATCGACCCTTGTCATGACCGACTCCGGCGGGCTCCAGGAAGAAGCCCCGTCCCTGGGCAAACCGGTCCTGGTTCTCAGGAACGAGACTGAAAGACCCGAGGCTGTGAAAGCCGGAACCGTGAAACTCCTTGGTACCGGGACAGAAACCGTGTACAAAGAAGCGAAGCTTGTACTTGATGACCATAACGAGTACCAGAGGATGGCAAGGGCTGTCAATCCATACGGGGACGGAAAGGCTTCAAAAAGGATCTGTAAAGCTCTCCTGTACTATTTTAAGCTGTCGGACCAAAAGCCCGAAGAGTTCGCTGTCAATATATAGTATTCCTTTTAAAAACGGAAAGGAATGACCGATCGGATGGCAGATTTTCTGACCCATATCATCCTTGCCGATGAAGTCCTGAAAAGGATAGAAAGCAGGAGGATATACGAGGGCATTGACAAGAAGCGCCCTCTTTTCCGTCTTGGCGCACAGGGGCCTGACCTGCTGTATTTTTCCAATTGTTTTCCCGGTTCAGGGAAAGGAGCCTTGATTGAGCTGGGCGAAATCATGCACGGTGAAAAAGCGGGGGCATTCCTCCACAGCGGATTCAGAAGGCTCCAGGATGTTTCCTATGACAGGGACTGGATATATCTTGCAGTATATATGTGCGGTTTTGTCTGTCATCTTACCCTCGACGGACTTATCCATCAATATGTAGACTGGGCCACAAATCAATGGATCTGGGGAGTTGACGGCACTCCGCGGACAGCTACCCATCAGAAGGTTGAAATGGCTCTTGATATAATATTCTGGAAAGAGAAAAGAGGCAGGCCTGCATACAGGGAAAAGACAAGCAGGCTGGTGTTCATAGGCAGGCGATGGCCCAAAAGCGTTTCCGATTTTCTTATGGAATCAGTCGGAGATGTTTTTGGAATAAAAGTTACCGAGAAGGAACTGAATAAAGTACTGAAGGATTTTTACAGGGGACATGACCTGCTGTACGATCCCAATGGCTGGAAAAAAGCGCTGCTGAACTGGCTGGAAAACTTTACGGGCGGGGGGATAAAGCCCCCGAAGCACCCTTACCCGGTCGAACCGGACAATACCATCGACTGGGCTAACAGGAAGAAACGGACATGGGTATATCCCCCGGCAGAGGGAGAGCCGCGTGTAAGCTCCGTCGACGAGATCCTGGAGGAGGCAGCCGCTTCAGCTGCCACCCTTATAAACACTGTATTTAAGAGGATTTTCCAAAAAGAGAGCATAGATGATCTGTTCCCTGTTTAGCAGGGTGAAGATCGTTCCCGATTTCCCGTATGCTAAGCGGGGATGGCACAGCTATAGCGGCTGTAGCCTGCAGCGATTTATCGCTCCGTGAATCCATCCGGGATTCAAGTCGCGCTCGCTGCGCAATCCGTGCTCCGCTTTAAATCGCATGCAGGCACGCCGCTTGGACGAGTATCGGTGTACGTAGGTTTCAAGAATAACGGGGACAGGCAAAGGAGTGAAATCATGAACGACTATATTGCGAAAGCCATGGTGCATAAGGGACAGGTAAGGGTATTCGCCGCCGTTACCACCAATACGGTGGAACAGGCAAGAATCCTCCATGATATGAATCCCACGCCCCTTGTCGCCCTCGGAAGGGTGCTGACGGGAGCGGCGCTTATGAGCCAGACGCTGAAGGCAGTCAACCAGACTATAACAATACAGATCAGGAGTGACGGCCCCATCGGGGGGATCGTCGCCGTTACGGACTACAGGGCGGGCGTGCGCGGTTACGTATACAACCCGCATTTTGATGTCCCTCTCAATGAACATGGAAAGTTCGATATCAGGACAGCTGTCGGGTCAGGGCACCTCAACGTGATAAAGGACCTCGGGCTCAAAGAGCCGTATATAGGCCATGTAGACCTTGTTTCAGGCGAGATTGCCGAGGATCTGACATATTATTACGCATCATCGGAGCAAATTCCGACGGCCATGAACCTTGGCGTCCTGGTGAGTCCCGAGGGCAGGGTGCTGGCAGCAGGCGGCTTTTTCATCCAGCTCATGCCCGATGCGGAGGAAGAGGCCATAGTCAAGGTGGAGAAAGGAATTTCTGTCATACCTTCTATAACGGCAGCTATCCACGAAGGGAAAACGCCCGAGGACATCATCAGAATCATTTTCCCCGATGACGAACCCGAGACCTTCGATCCCGTTCCCGTAACCTACAAATGCAACTGTTCAAGGGACAGGATGATTAGGAACCTGGCCGCGCTGGGGATGAAAGACCTGGAAGAACTGGCCGGGGATGAAAACGGAGCTGAGCTGGTATGCCATTTCTGCAATAAAAAATACCATTTCACGCAGGAAGAAATAACAGCGCTGCTGAAAAAACAGTAAAATTTTACCCCTGGTTTGAATTCCAGGGGTTTATTTTCATGTTTTAAGGCAAGAATACGTTTCAAAAAGATTCTTTCCCGAATCAAATAATTACTGAAAAAACGAGAATACTATGGGTGAAATCTTTAATTGGATCATGGAGGGAGAGTATGAAAAAACGTATTTTTGCCGCGTTGATGGTTGTTTTCATGGCATTTTGCTTTATTGGTCTTACAGGCAGTAAATATCAGATAGCCGAAGCGGCTCAGACCTTTGAAAAGGTAGATTTTATCAACGGAGTCGTCAATGTCAACAAGCTGAACCTGAGGAACGGCCCGTCACTGGAGCATGATGTCATAGGCCAGTTCAAGAAATATAAATGGCTGAATGTACTGGCTAAAATAGGCGACTGGTACGCAGTGTTCGATCCCGAATCCGGCAAGGTCGGATGCGTTTATGCCCCGTATCTGATAAGATCCGACCAGGTAAACCAGCAGACCGCAAAAACAACTCCGGCACCTGCAAGCCCGTCACCGAGCACAGTTCCGCCTGCCACCCAGACACCCGAACCCGGTCAGGGCACGGCAGATTTGTCTCAGATGGAAAAACAACTGCTTGACCTGATCAACCAGGAAAGGGCAAAGAACAACCTGTCTCCTCTTGCTGCGGATCCCGAACTGATGAAAGTGGCGAGGACAAAAGCGGAAGATATGACGAAGAACAATTATTTCTCGCATTATTCGCCGACTTATGGATCGCCTTTCGACATGATGAGACAGTTCGGTATTTCGTTTAAAGCCGCTGCCGAGAACATAGCCGGCAACTCTACTGTTGAAGGCGCTGTCAGTGCGTGGATGAAATCGGAGGGGCACAGGAACAATATCCTGAACCCGAATTACAACTATACAGGCATAGGTATTTCAAAAAGCGCGAAATACGGGTATGTTTTCGTTCAGATGTTCATAAGGAAATAAAGATACATTGGTTACTGGAAAAC
>DUSJ01000297.1 GCA_012842645.1 Clostridiaceae bacterium
ATGTTAATGTGTATTATAGATAAATAGCATACAGATACGGGTTCCGGACTTCATTTATTTAGTCAATATGCCATAGTTGACATTAATTCGGCCATCCTGTTATAATATTACACAATATAATTGAATAGCCCCTTAGTAAATACGATGACGGAGATATTTTTCCGGGGTCGGAGCCTCGCAGAGAACCGGTGGTTGGTGCAAACCGGCAGGCTTTCCTGGAAAATGCTCCCTCCCGAGTGGTTTTCCTGAACTTAAATATCAGTAGGGAAAAACGGCTAGCCCCGTTACAGGCGATGGTTTGTATGAACCTAATGAGGTCTTTACCGTGAGGTAAAGATAAAAATAGGGTGGTAACACGTAGAGTAATTCCCTCGTCCCTGTCCAGTCATAAACGGCGGCACGAGGGTTTTTTGCAACATGGAACAGGAAACCTGTCTTAACAGGTGCAGACAGACCCGGACAACTTATTGGTAAACAGCAAGGTAAGAAGGTGAATGATGTGAAAGCTTCTGACGCGATCGTAAAAAGTTTGCAAAACGAAGGCGTGGAACTGGTTTTCGGGTATCCGGGAGCTGCAGTGATCGATTTGTTCGAATCCCTGAGAAAGTCGAAGATACGCCATGTCTTAGTGCGCCAGGAGCAGGCTGCCGCTCACAGCGCGAGCGGTTATGCCAGGATATCGGGAAAAGTTGGAGTGTGCATCGTCACCTCGGGTCCGGGAGCCACTAACCTGATCACGGGCATTGCCACCGCTTACATGGATTCCATACCTCTTGTTGCCATAACCGGCCAGGTAAAGTCTGCAATGATAGGACGGGATGTTTTCCAGGAAGCAGATATCACGGGGGCCACGGAGTCTTTCACGAAACACAGCTACCTGGTCAAAAACGCCAGTGATCTGCCAAGGATAATAAAAGAAGCATTCTATATAGCGTCAACAGGAAGACCGGGACCCGTGCTCATAGATATACCCAGCGATTTTCTCGCTGCAAGGCTTGAAGAATACACATACCCTGATACAGTCGACATAAGGGGATACAAACCAACGCTGAAAGGCCATATCGGCCAGATAAAAAGAGCCGTAAAGGCGATCAGCGAGAGCAAAAGGCCATTGATTGTGGCCGGGGGCGGAGTGATCCTTTCCCGTGCCCAAAATGAACTTATCGAGTTTATAAACAAGAGCAGGATCCCTGTTGTCCATACGCTGATGGGCAAGGGGGCAGTGCCTACCGGGCATCCATACTATGTAGGCATGATAGGGACCCATGGATTTACTCATGCCAACGCTGCCATGGCGAAAGCGGACCTGCTGGTATTCATAGGCGCAAGGATAGCCGACAGGGCATGGGGCGGCTTAGGCGATAAAATGCTCGAAACAGCGAAAGTGATTCACATAGACGTTGACCCGGCCGAGATAGGCAAAAATCTTGGCCCCCATATCCCCCTGGTAGGCGACGCCAGGAATATACTTACGGAAATGATATCCAGGATCGGGCCCCTTGATACCGATGACTGGGCCGAAGAACTCAGGGTGTGCAAAAAACCCGTTCAGCACAGCGATACGGCACTTGTAAATCCAAGGTACGCGATAGAACTGCTGTCAAAAAAGCTTGACGATGATGCCATGCTGATTGCTGACGTCGGGCAGAACCAGATATGGGCGGCAAGGTACTTCGAGGACAGACCGGGAAGGAACTTTTTAACTTCCGGTGGTCTCGGGACCATGGGCTACAGTCTCCCCGCATCAGTGGGGGCGAAGTATGCGGCTCCCGGAAGGCAGGTGGCTGCCGTTGTAGGGGACGGCGGTTTCCAGATGAGCCAGTACGAACTTGGAACCATAGCCGCAAGCAATCTTAAGATTATAATCATTCTTTTCAACAACTCCAGGCTTGGCATGGTCCGCGAACTCCAGGACAGGTATTTCGGCAGGACCACTGCCGTTGAACTTGACAAAAACCCGGATTTCATCAAGCTTTG
>DUSJ01000298.1 GCA_012842645.1 Clostridiaceae bacterium
TAGATATGAATAAAGTGTTAATTCTTAGAACTGCTCCGGCACCGAAGCCCTGCGCAAAGTGAAAATAAAACGTGAGCCTTTTCCTTCTTCGCTTTCGGCCCTAATGGTCTCATTATGCGACACTATTATGTTCCTGGCGATGTAAAGGCCAAGGCCGACGCCGGAACGGTCCGTGCTCCTGGATTTGTCAGTTTTGTAGAACCTTTCGAAAATATTGGGAAGCTCTTCCTTCGGGATTCCGCTGCCCGTATCTTCGACCACGATTGTAGCCTTTTCCTTTTCCGTATATGTCCTGACGCGTATCTCGCCTTTGGGGGGCGTAAACTTGATAGCGTTATGGATAAGATTAATCAGTACCCTTTGTATGGAATCCATGTCGGCATGGACAAACAGCCTCTCGGTCTCAAAATCGGCCTTGAATTCAAGTTCCTTTTCGATCAGCATCTGCTGCAGGCTTATGACACAGCGCCGAACCAGTTCGTTGATATCAAAGTCGGTCATGCTGAGCAATACTTCTCCTGCCTGCATCCTGGCGAGATCAAGCAGGTCGTTGACCAGCTTCTGCATCCTGCGTACCTCGTCCCGCACTATGGCCAGGTAATATTCCTGTTTTTCGGGAGGGATTATACCATCAAGAATACCGTCGATATACCCTTTTATCGTGGTTATCGGTGTCCTTAATTCATGGCTCACGTTTCCGATGAAATCCCGTCTCATTCTCTCAAGGTTTTCGAGGGCTACGACCATATCGTTGAAACTGTCCGTGAGTTCGGCAATCTCGTCATTGCCCTTAATAATGATCCTCCCGGAATACTCTCCCGATGCCACCTTTCTTGCCGCAAGCTTGATCTGGTTGATGGGCCTTGTTATCCTCCTGCTTAAAAGTCCTGACATAATCAGGGAGATCAATCCTCCCAGAAGGCCCGAAATGATGAAAATGATTATTACAGTTGATTTCAGTTTATAGATATCGGGAATCCTGGAATGTATGAGTATGACCCCGTTGGCTTCTATATTATATGGCGGCACATCGCTTATGCTGAAATACTGCCTGTAAGATACCCAATCCACTCCGGTGCCGCTGAAAAGGCCATAAAAGTCTCCCACCTCGTATTCTTTCCCCAGGATCGAATACTGGCGTTCGTCCGGGAGCCTGGGCCAGCCTTCATCGGTTTTTCCCAGGTTATTGATGATATCATCAGGAATATCGGAGTAGAAAATAATGTCTCCGTCAGCATCCGTGACCCAGATAAGAACGTCGTTGTTTTCGGCAAGAGTTTCGATGAAACTGGCAAAAAAGTACGGGCTCTGCGGGACCGGGTTTTTCAGTAAAACATCCAGCGCCGATACTACCCTTTCCGATATTTCTTCCATCTGCTGCGCTTTCTGTTCGGTCACTATGTTATTCAGGCTGTAGTTCATGAATATGCCCGTCAGGACGAAACTGATAACCAGGACCGATATCACCAGCGCCAGGATCTTGCTGAACATTGTTTTTAGCATGATATACCGCTGCCCTACTTCACTTCGAATTTGTAGCCTACGCCCCAGACTGTCTTTATCTGCCAGTTATGTTCGATGGGTTCGAACTTCTCCCTCAGCCTCTTTATATGGACGTCCACTGTCCGGGTATCCCCGTAGAAGTCAAATCCCCAGACGTTTTCCAGCAGCTGTTCCCTCGTGAACACCTTGTTGGGGTTCGAGGCAAGGAAATATAGCAGTTCAAGCTCCTTGGGCGGCAGCTCTATATCCATTCCGTTCAGTTTAACAGAATAATTGGCTTTGCTGACCACGAGCCCTGGATATACAATCTGCTCGGGGGCCTCCTCCTGCCTGCCGGATCTTCTCAGCACCGCCCTGATGCGGGCAACCAGTTCCTTGGGCTCAAAGGGCTTCACCATGTAGTCATCGGCTCCCAGCTCCAGCCCCAGGACCTTGTTGAAAGTCTCATCCTTAGCCGAAAGCATGATGATCGGGATAGAGCTCAGTTTCCTGATTTCCCTGCACACTTCCCATCCGTCCATTCCCGGGAGCATTATATCAAGTATAACTATATCGGGAGCTTTTTCCTTGAACAGTTCCACTGCCTTTCTCCCGTCATGGCATACGGTTACCTGGAAATTCTCCTTCTCAAGGTAGATTCTTTCTATCTCGCATATATTCACATCATCGTCAACGACCAGGACATGTGCTCTTGCGCTCATTGAAACACCCATCCTTTATCATATATTCTGCATCGATACCGTCAACATGCTGTCAGGGAACGGTCCGTAAATCCTGCCCGGCCGGTATTTGCCGGACATTCCCGATAAATCAATTATTGCGTATAACATGCCAAAATTCAAGCTGACACGGATTAACATATATTGAACAATTCATGAACGATTTGAAAATAAAGCCTGAACAAACAGAAAGACGGTCCTTCCGTCTTCGCGGACGAAGGACCGTCTCCCTGTCTGCCTTTATCTTATCAGATTTAAATTACAGTTTCAGGATCGCGGTCATGATAAAGTTGGCGATGAACAGCACCGTAACTACATACATGATGGGATGCACTTCTTTGGGTTTGCCCTTCATGATCTTTGTGAGAACATAGAAGATAAATCCGACTGCGATACCGTTGGCTATACTGTAGGCGAACGGCATAACTACAGCAGTAAAGAATGCAGCCAGGGCTTCGTCGAAATCGTCCCATTTGATTTTGGCAAACGACTCCATCATCAGCACGCCTACTATAATCAATGCGGGAGCCGTGGCGGCTGACGGAACAATGCCCGCTACCGGAGCAAACACAAGGCATACGAGGAAGAGTATGGCCGTAACTACGCTTGTCAGGCCGGTCTTTCCGCCTGCCCCTATTCCTGCGGCGCTCTCGACGTAGGTAGTGGTATTGGATGTTCCAAGAAGCGCGCCGATCGATGTGGCGGTAGCGTCTGCAAACAGGGCTTTATCCATCTTGGATTTGAATCCCTTTCCGCTGAACAGCTCTGCCTCATCCTTGTCATCAAAAATTCCGCTCTTCCTTCCTGTACCGATGAACGTGCCGATGGTATCGAAGGTATCTGACAGGCTGAAGGCAAGGATTGTGGTTATAACTATCAGGAGCTTGCCGGGATCGCTGAACAGCCCGCCGAAATCCAGGGCCAGGAAGGTCTCTGAAATGTCGGATATCTTATATGGAGTTTCCAGGCTGAGGTTCGTAACGCCCATAGGGATACCGATCAGTGTGGTAGCAACTATTCCTATCAGGATCGAACCATTGACCTTGAGGATCATCAGCACAGCGGTGATAATAAGACCGATGAGCGCCAGCTGGGCTGCCGGGTCGGTGAAATTGACCATTGCAGGAACAACATTGGCTCCGTTGGCAATTACGGTTTCCGGGGTCCCTTCGGGCGGAATCAGTGTAAGGGGCGGCTCCGACGTAAACTTCAGGAACCCTGCGTTTTTAAAGCCGATGTAGGCTATGAACAACCCGATGCCGCCGCCGATGGCATACTGAAGAGACAGGGGAATAGCCTTGATAATAGCCTTCCTGATCTGGGTAGCTGTTATGACGATATTGATTATACCGCAGATAAATACCATGGCCAGGGCTTGCTGCCAGGTATAACCCAGCGCGAAGCATACGGTATAGGTAAAGAAAGCGTTCATTCCCATACCCGGCGCCTGGGCGTACGGGACATTGGCAAAAAGGCCCATGATCAGCGTTGCTATGGCTGCTGCAAGTATCGTCGCAACGTAGATGCCGCCTTTTGGCATTCCTGTCGCTCCAAGAATAATAGGATTGACAAAAATGATATACGCCATGGTGAAAAAAGTAGTCAGCCCGGCGATTGCTTCTGTCCTGACATTCGTTCCCTTTTCCCTGAGTTGGAACTGTTTTTCAAGAAATCCCATTTGTTTTCCCTCCTGCATACTTTACTGATCCTTATCCATTGCCTGCTGGCACGCGCAAATTCCCGCAATGAGCATTATAACCGTGTTCAGCCTACCGCTAAACACAATTTTTCCGAAGTATAATGTTCTGAAAGAACATGCAGCCTGACAGCATGGTAAAGTATAAGGAAAAAATAAGAAAAGAATTGAAAATCACAGAATAATTCTATCACACGAATAGACAGAATCAAGTATTAAAAGACATAATTATAGATTTTTCTGCATAGAAATGCAAAACCTCAGTTGTAAAGCAAACCTACGACTTTTTCCAGTATGCTGCCCGGCAAAATCTTTTTCAGGAACAGGATCAACTTGTACTGGAAACCGACTGTCGTTCGAACAGGAGGGTTTTTCTTCATGACCATCCGGAAGATCATGCGGGCCACATCCTCCGGTGAAGGGCCGTTCTGCTCATCCTTCTCCATCCTTGCCAGAGATCTTCTGAACCTCTCATAATATGGCGAATCTTCGGTGGCATTTGCGGCTATTACCCTGTTACTGGTAAAGCCGGTCCTGGTATCTCCCGGCTCGACAATGCAGACTTTTATCCCGAAAGGCGCCGCTTCATACCGCAGGGCTTCCGCCAGACCCTCGACAGCGTACTTGCTGGAGCTGTAATGGGCCTGGTACGGGATTGAAATTACTCCGGCGACAGAGCTTACGGCGATTATTCTTCCCTCTCCCTGGCTCCTCATAACGGGCAGAACCGCTTTTATTACCCGAAGGGTACCAAAAAAATTAACATCGAACTGGACACGGGCTTCCTCCATGGACACGTCTTCGACAGAGCCGGCGATCCCGGAGCCCGCATTGCTGATCAGGATGTCAATGCGCCCTTCTTTTTCCAATATGAATTTTATCCCTTTATCGACCGACTCGTCGTCCGTCACATCCATAGGGATCATTCTTATGAACCCTCCGGAAAGGTTGTCCCTTGCCTTGATTTCATCGATATTTCCCGATACTTTCCTCGACGTGCCGTATACATGGAATCCTTTTTTCATCAGGTATTCCGCGGCAGCCGCGCCAATACCCGAAGACGCTCCCGTTATCAAAACAATTCTGCTGTTCATATTTTCACCGGCTTATTATATATTTATTTTTATATTATAACATGAAAAAGCCATCACCTGCATTGCCTTCATCAGACCGTGCCAAAGCTCTTAATCCAAGCGGCATGCCTTAAAGCGATTCCCTTTCCCGTGGCAGCAAAGAACCGACCCTGTATAAATTTTGCTGGATATTTGGAATTAATGTGATAAAATAATAGCGTATATTTTACTATGCTGGTATTATTATCAGGTCATAATGTTTTCACAGAAATTACTATTTCCTGAAAAGGGGCGATTTTTAATGGATCTATTCCAAAAATGCTATGAGTTCACGCAAGTGAAAGAAGCCATCGAAGCCGGCATCTATCCCTATTTCCACGCTCTCCAGACAGGCCAGGACACGGTCGTGACAATGGAAGGGCGCAGGACCATAATGATCGGATCCAACAACTATCTGGGCCTGACCTCTGATCCAAGGGTCAAGGAGGCGGCTATAAAGGCTGTAGAAAAGTACGGCTCCGGATGCAGCGGTTCCAGGTTTCTTAATGGTACTCTTGAACTGCACCTTGAGCTTGAAAGGCAGTTGGCCGAATTCCTCCATAAGGATGCATGCATAACGTTCAGCACGGGATTCCAGACCAATCTGGGTATCATATCCGCCATTGCCGGGCGCAATGACGTAATCCTCTGCGATAAAGAAAACCATGCCAGCATATATGACGCCTGCAGGTTAAGCTATGCAACGATGATACGCTATAAGCACAATGACATGGACGATCTTGAAAAGAACCTGAAGGAAGTGCCCGAATCCAAGGGGATACTTATCGTTACCGACGGTGTTTTCAGCATGGGCGGTGAAATCTGCAACCTGCCGAAAATAGTTGAACTGGCCAGGAAATACGGAGCGCGGATAATGGTCGACGACGCCCATGGACTCGGTGTGCTTGGCGAGCACGGGCGCGGCACCGCCGAATACTTCGGACTTGAGGATGAAGTCGACATCATCATGGGAACTTTCTCAAAATCCCTCGCGAGCCTTGGCGGTTACATGGCTGCCAGCGCGGAAGTCATAACTTATGTAAAGCATACTTCCCGTCCATTCATTTTCAGCGCATCCATACCCCCGGCTAATGCCGCTGCAGCCCTGTGCGCACTGAATATACTGAAAAGCGAACCTGAACGCGTTAAAAAACTCAAGGATATCTCGGACTACATGCGCAGCCTGCTGCTGAAAAAGAACATACCCATAAAAGTAACCGAAACGCCGATTATTCCGGTTATGACTTACGATGATACCAGGACGTTCATAATCTGCAAGGAGCTTTTGAATGAGGGCGTATACGTGAATCCGGTCATTTCACCCGCGGTACCCCAGGGATTCAGCATGATAAGGACCAGTTATACTGCGACCCATACCCGTGAGCTTATGGAAGAGGCTGCGGAGAAATTCGAAAAAGTATTTTCAAGGGTATAAAAGGAATAATAGATATAAGTGTATAAAAAACATAAAAGGCTGTTTCGTTCGAAACAGCCTTTTGGTTTTCATTATCAGACTTCTTTAAGCTCTTTCAGGCAATCAGGGCAGATGTTCTTGCCCTTGTAAACCTTGATATCCTTAGCGTTATCGCAGAAAATACAAGCAGGCTCATATTTTCTTAGAATAATGGTAGCTCCGTCAACATAAATTTCCAGAGCATCCTTCTCCGCTATATCAAGAGTCCTTCTGAGCTCGATAGGCAGCACAACTCTGCCAAGCTCGTCCACTTTTCTGACAATACCTGTTGATTTCATCAAACTCCCCCCAGTCTATGTGTAGTTGTTTCTGTACCAATAGAATAATACCATATAATTGCAGATTACGTCAATAAAAATAAATCATTATATTTACGATTTTTACTAATTTTTACTCGATACATTAATAAAGTACCCGGCTTGCAATGTGGTTTGGGAGAATAATTTCCCTGCTTATCTATTATGTATTAAGTGTGAGCTTTTGCTGCAAGGGCTGCATCTTTATGTTGAATCTTATCTGGATAATCATGATATTCGCAGGGGTCGTGACGGGCATTCTGACAGGCAGGATAAAGGAAGTCTCGGATGCGATCCTTGAAAGCTGCGTCAATTCTGTGGAATTTGTCATAACCATGCTGGGAGCCATGTGCCTGTGGACCGGCATCATGGAGGTGGCTAAAAAAGGCGGGCTTGTGGACCTGCTGGCCCGGCTTCTGAAGGGTGTGTTCAGATACCTGTTTCCCGGTATCCCGAAAGACTATCCTGCCAATGGAGCCATTGCCATGAGCCTGAGCGCAGACCTGCTGGGGCTCGGGAACGCTGCCACCCCGCTGGGCATAGCAGCTATGAAGGAATTATCAAGCATAAACAATAACTCCCCTGTCGCCAGCAATGCAATGGTCATGTTCGGAGTGGTGAACGCAGCCTGCATCCAGATCATCCCCACAACGGTCCTTGTCATACGCCAGCAGGCAGGGTCCGTGAACATAACATCCATCATGCCCTGCATATGGGTAGCGTCTTTTGCATCGTTATTTTCGGGGATAGTGCTTGCAAAGCTCATGGAGAAAAAGGCTTATGTCTGAAAGGCAGCGATAGGTATGGATTTTGTATCAAACCTGATGATACCGGCGGTCATTCTGCTCATCATCATCACAGCTTATTTCAAAGGCGTCCCTGTCTTTGACGTTTTTGTGGAAGGAGCGAAAGAAGGAGCAAAGACGTCTTTCAATATCCTGCCAGTCATGGTCGGGATCATAATGGCTGTTTCGGTGCTTAACGCATCCGGGCTCATAGACATCCTTACCGGGCTTATTGCCAGGCCGCTGAGTATGATCGGGATACCTTCCGAAACCATACCCGTGCTACTGATCAGGCCCTTTTCAGGAAGCGCTTCATTGGGTATATTCAGCGAGCTGATAAAAAAGTACGGTCCGGATTCATATGTTGGCAGGGTTCTGTCTACCATTATGGGCTCGACCGAAACCGTCCTGTATACCCTGGCCGTGTATTTCGGTGCTGCCAATGTGAAGAA
>DUSJ01000299.1 GCA_012842645.1 Clostridiaceae bacterium
AGAGCCAACCGACCTGGCCCCAAGGTTCTGCTTCAACCTCGGTTTCCATGAACCCGACGGAGAGTTGCCGGCACATACTGTCTATATCGATAATGTAGAACTCATCATACTGGATGATTCCAGCGCGGTAATCCCTGATACCAATATCCAGGAGGGGCCTGCAATCAATATCAACCAGGTCGGTTACAGGCCAAATGATAAAAAGATCGCCATTTTCCGCGACAGCAGCAAAGATACGAAATTTGATGTTATTGATGTAAATACAGGAAAGACTGTGTTCACAGGAAATATCACCGGGAGCACAGAATCGAAAAGCGCAGGGGAAATTGTGGCTTACGGCGATTTTTCAAGTGTGACCGAACCAGGCAGATACAAAATCGCAGCCGAAAACAGCGGTGAATCGTATGAGTTCGTGATAGGTGAAGACGTGTATGGAGACATTTTTACGGATATAGTGAAAATGTTCTACATGATGCGATGCGGAAGCGATCTCGGCGAGGAGTATGCCGGAGATTTTGCGCATAAGGCATGCCATACCAGGAAAGCGACCATATATGGCACGAACGATACAAAGGATGTGTCAGGCGGCTGGCATGACGCCGGCGATTACGGGCGCTACGTGGTGCCCGGAGCCAAAGCGGCGGCGGATCTGTTACTGGCTTATGAGGACTTCAGTCAGGTATTCACCGATAATGTTGGCATACCCGAAAGCGGGAACGGTATCCCGGATGTACTCGATGAAGTCAGGTACGAACTGGAATGGATGTTAAAGATGCAGGATGAAAAAACCGGCGGCGTTTACCACAAGGTAACAGGGCTTAACTTTGACGGCACGGTAATGCCTGATGAATCATCCGATGAACTTTTTATCCTTCCTATTTCGAACTGCGCGACAGGCGATTTTGCCGCCGTAATGGCCATTGCCGCAAGGGTCTATGACCAGTATGACGCGGCATTCTCAAAGAAATGCCTTGCTGCGGCTAAACGCGCCCTTGCATATATGGAAAGCCATGAGAATAATGGCGGGTTTAAAAATCCAGGCGATGTACTTACAGGCGAATACCCTGATACGACTGATACCGATGAGTATTTCTGGGCATTGTGCGAGCTTTACAAGACTACAGGTGATCCTGCTTACAGCAGGAAGCTCAGCTCAATGGACATCAACATGATATACAACGGCCTTGGCTGGGAGTCGGTGGGCCTTTACGGCTACTATGCATATCTTACATCTGAAAGCCAGGACGCCGGTCTGGCAAATAAGATAAGCGACAGCTTCAATAAGTATATTTCCTATATAGAGTCTTATGCTAAAAAAGACGGATATTTCTCCATGGTAGGCGATGTATATCCATGGGGCAGCAATATGAAGCTGGCCAACAGCGGCATGGCTATCCTGATGGCAAACAGGATTAACGGCAAAGATACAGACCTTGCAAAGAAGCAACTGGATTACCTGCTCGGCGCGAACCCCACTTCGTACTGCTTTGTGACAGGTTATGGCACGCTGTCGCCGGAAAACACCCATCACAGGCCATCTATGGTATTAAACAAGACCATGAGGGGTATGCTTGTCGGCGGCGCCAACTCAAATCTTGAGGATCCATATGCAAGGAATGTGCTTGCCGGTCTGCCGCCTGCCAAGTGTTATGCCGATAACTCACAGAGCTATTCCTGCAACGAGATAACGATATACTGGAATTCGCCGCTTGTATATCTTATGGCCGGAATACTGACAGGGAAATAAACGAAAACAGCAGTGTCCCCAAACCCTTACGCCTTTTATCAGGAATTATAAAAATGCTTATATAGTCCCTGTGAGGATGGATGTAATTATCCCATAATGAACCAATACCTATAACAGTCTTATCTTCCAGGATAAGCAGGCTGTGCTTTGCGTCTCTTAGCCGGGGGATGTAATTATCCTGATATGACAGTATCCTGCCTGTTTTTTCCGAATACATTTCTGTGTATTCTGCAAATTCAATTCTTGTCATAATATACATATAGGTATGTCTCCGAAGGGGATATCAATATATGCTTCAGATTTCGATAAACAGTAGCTTATTATTTCATCGGTTGTCATGGCTTCTCCCTTTGCAATTACTCAATCACCAAAACACCCGCACAGTCTGATACCTGGGTATAGGTGCAATCAAGGCCTCTGCTAAGCAACGAGCTCCTTATTTCATCAAAAACAATATATATCTCATCCTCATCCCATCCATCGGGATAATAAAGCCTGCATTTTTCAAACTCAGATGTAGTTTTAAATGCAATATCTCCTATGATTATCTTCCCCCCGGGATTTAACAAGCTTTTCAATTCCGCTATAAAATCGACTTTATGTTCATTATCCAGATGATGCAACGCATATGTAGATACTATGAAATCAAATTTTACGTTTTTTACTTCGTCCGGCAATCCCCTTGAAAAATCTGCTTCGATGAAATGGGCTTCGGGCATTTTTCTTCTGGCGATTTCTGTCATTTTGGAAGAAAAATCGATTCCATAAACTTTTGCTCCATTGCGATACAGTCTGTAAGTCAATGTTCCGGTACCAAATCCTACGTCCAGTATTTTGGGTCCGGGAGTATCCCAGTCAATCCGGTTATATACATGATCCAAAACATCATAATAGCCCTCAAAGGGATAGCCATTGGATTCTGCCACATACCTGTCATAGTTCTCAGCCCAAAGATCAAACCCGGTATCGTTCAGCATGTGATCCTCCTGTATTTTTGCTTTGATGATGCAATTTTTCTTTCTTCTTTTCCTGCTTAATTGCCCGCAATGATATATCATTGAAAATGCAATATCATTGATGAATATGAAATCAGTATACCATAATTTTCTTCAGTCGAAGATAACATAAAAAAGAGCCGTATCTGATAATACGGCTCATTGTCTCATTCGTCATTATGGTATTACTTATAATTCTTATAAGTGATCGAATCGTATACCCGGGTGTTCATTATGATGTTGTAACGGGGTTCCAGCCCCCAGCTGTCGATGGCGCTTTCATAGAATTTCTCGCGGTCCTGGTATTCAAGTGAGCTTTTCACGTCAGCCTTCACATCTTCATAATCAGTTCTTCCGTCCACCTGGGCGACATAGATCACATAATCCGTTTCTATTATGTCAAGAGCTCCGATTTCGTTTTCAAATGCCCATTTGATAAGAGTTGAGTTCTCATTGTATGATAAGGTTTCCTTGCCGACGGTATCATCCTCGCTTGCAGGTTCTTCTTCGGTATATTGTGATATAACCTTGGTAATCGGCTCTCCCTGTTTTATTTTTTCCAATGCCTCTTCGGCGGTCTTTTTCTTTGCTTCGATTTCCTGATCTGTAAGCATAGAACCCTGGTCATTGAACTTAAAGAACGTTATATAACTTATGTCAACCTTGTCATATGCATCTTTGTTTTTATCATATTCAGCCTTGATTTCATCCTCGGTAAATTCCTTCGCCTTGTACTCATCCTCAAGGTACTTGTTTTTGAATTTGTCTATCAGGGCTGACTTCTCATATATGCTCTGGAGTTCCCTTGAACCTATATTATAGTACGCGCGGAACTGCTGCTCGGTCATCTGACCCTTCAGGGCGCTGATCTTTGTGGCGGCCTGGTTTTTAATCTCAGAATCTACTTTA
>DUSJ01000027.1 GCA_012842645.1 Clostridiaceae bacterium
AGGTACAGAAAAACGCCTGAGAGCGAAAGGAGCCGCAGGATGGGACCCACATCATTTCCCGGGTAAACAAGCTCGGCCAGCTCATCGCTGCACGAGGCAAAAAACGATGTGAATATGAGACCCATTATTATTGTCAGCCTTATTGACTCGGATATTTGCCTGTTGGCGATCCTGTACTGTCTGGCAGCCACCGCTCCGGCTATAGCGGGAACAAGCGCCGTTGCCAGCGACATGGGGATCATTGACGGGAAAAATACCAGCGGGGAAGCCATACCTGTCAGCTTTCCGAATGCTTTCAGGCTTTCCTGGAATGTCAGGCCGGACATAACCAGTCTCTGGGGTATCAGCAGGCTTTCTGCAGTTCCTATCAGCGACAGCACGAGCCGGTTCGCCGATATGGGAAACGAAACTTTCACTATCTTCTTAATCATGGTCCAAAGACTTTCTTTTTTCGTGCTTTTAAGCTCATAAAGGGTTCGCTTGTTCGAGAACAGGAAAGCGATATACACTACCAGGACATTGGCGCATTCGCCGATAAGCATTGCCAGGACGGCCAGCAGGCACATACTCTCTATGCCTTTGCCCCTGAAGGAATCTGCCATGACCAAGACAAAAACAAGCTTGATGACCTGTTCCGCTATCTGTCCTATGGAGTTGGGCAGCATTTCCTGCTTGCCGTAAAAGTATCCCTTGTATGCGGATACGGAGGCGATTGGGGGCACCAGGACCAGTATCCAGAAAAGGGAACTTCTTGTCCTTGTGTCTCCCGTAGTGGCCAGGACAAGAGCGTCAATATTGAAAAGCAGGATGCCGCATATCACGATGCCCGCGGCAAGAACTATGCCGGCTGACACTGCCGTTATTTTCACGCCTGCGTATCTTTGACCCTTTGAAGTTTCCTCGGCAACAAAACGTGATACCGCTACCGATACGCCTGCAGACAGGACCAGGACCAGCAGGGAATAAATCGGTGTCATTAGCTGATAAAGCCCAAGGCCTTCCGTACCTATGCAGTTGGCGATAAAGATACGATACGCGAATCCCAACGCCTTTACTATAAAGCCTGTCACTGTCAGGATGGCCGTGTTGTACTTAAGGGAGCGCCGAGCCATGACAACCTCCCGCTTTTAATCACTGACTTTCCATAATATGTGAATCGCTGAAATAATATGATTATCCTGCCTGTACTATTACGGCCGGTACCGGAAGGTAATATGGCATACGCCGAATGTCATGGTCATCATTCAAAATCACCCCTGGGGTGATTTAAACCAGAAAAAATTAAAAGTATAATATCTGCAATACAGTCATATAATAGCACGATTGTTCCATCTTCTGTGAGAATCACTCATGTTATTTCTATTGCATGAATTAATCAATAGTAGGAGGAATGCCTATGAAATTAAAGAAATTTTTAAGCTTGCTGCTGATTCTATGTCTTGCTTTCAGCTTTGTCGCCTGCGGGACCAGGAGATCGGACGACGATGACGATGGCGACTCC
Source organism: Clostridiaceae bacterium (assembly GCA_012842645.1). Lineage (GTDB taxonomy): Bacteria > Bacillota > Clostridia > DSM-8532 > DSM-8532 > DTU059. Next base: position 1,502 of record DUSJ01000027.1, read on the forward strand.
GTGTCAAGTTCCAGGCGAAACAGGGATGACGATGACGATAACGGCAAAGGCAAAAAGTCCAAGGAGAAAGATGAAAAGGACGACAAGGATGAAAAAGACGATAAGGACGTGAGGAACGATACAGGCATCGGCGGTTTATTTGGCGGCGATGATCCTTACTATAATAATTCAGGATCAGACATCCCAAAAGGGTATCCGATAGATGAATACCCGCTCTACAAGGGGTACCAGGTCATCCGGGGAACCAGAAACGTCAGGGACAGCGGAGCCAGCGATTTCGAGCTGTATATTAAGTATACTGACGGAGACTATGATACTATAAACGAATTTTACAGGGACTACCTGGAAGGCACAGAAGAATACAGAGTAACAAAAATAGAGTCGGATAATGTACACTACTATGAAGGCGAGAAGGCTGGATACAAATTCGATATTGTTGTATATGATGAACCATCCGAGGGTTTTATAGGAGTTACCTTCTTTCTGCAGGGGATTCCAACAGTCCAGGGCGTATTAATGTCATTGGATGTAGTCGATCTTCCTCCCGGGTATCCGTCAGATAAGGTCCCCATAATAGACGGCGGTATAGTAAACAAGGCATACATAGATGATTATAATGGCAAAATAACCTATTATGTAACTGTCTATACTGAAAAGCCGATCCAGGAAATCCTGGAATACTATGACAGCATATTAAACCTGGAGAATGAGTATAAATACAGCAATGATACAAGCATTCATCTCTCTGGCAGTACAGATGACTATTCAATCTCTATCTATGGTTATGAGACCTCCATAGGTTATGCCTGGGTACCCATGTATTACATTGAGCTTCAGCCAAAACAATAAACAAGCGGGGGTTTTAAGCCTTTATTATCAGGAGGAATGAATATGAATTTCAAAAAGTTTTTGAGTTTGATGCTGATTATATGTCTTGCTTTCAGCTTTGTCGCATGCGGAACCAGGAGGGCGGACGACGATGACGATGACAGCTCCGTGTCAAGCTCCAGGAGAAACAGGGATGATGACGACGATGACGACAAAACTGCTGACGATGATGACAATGGTAAAAAGTCAGATGATAAGGGC
>DUSJ01000300.1 GCA_012842645.1 Clostridiaceae bacterium
TGAATGGCTCCTTGTCGTTCCTGTTGTCCGGGTATCTTAAGAAATACCAGCTGGAGCAGACAAACGTATCGAGGGTATCCGATTCCCTCCTGGCAGGACCCCCGCAGGTAGGACAGGTCGTGTTCATGAACTCCTCGCATTTTGCAAGCGGAGATTCGCCGTCGGGCGTAAAGACCACGTTATATGGAAGCTCCACGGGAAGCTGGTCTTCCGGGACAGGAACTATACCGCACTTGTCGCAGTATACAACAGGAATCGGGGCTCCCCAGTAACGCTGTCTCGAAACGAGCCAGTCACGGATGCGGTAAGTAACTTTGAGTTCTCCCTTTCCTTCTTTCTCAAGCTTTTTGACCACCGCGATGCGGCCTTCATCAGACGGCATGCCGTCAAATTCGGCGCTTCCTGTCATGATGCCGTCTTCGACGAATGGAAGTGTGTCATCTACGCCTTCCTTGCCCTTTATGACACGTATGATGTCCAGCCCGTATTTTGTCGCGAACTCATAGTCACGCTCGTCGTGGGCCGGAACCGCCATGACGCAGCCCGTTCCGTAGCCGGCCAGGACATAATCGGCTATCCATATGGGGACCTTTTTGCCCGTCAGGGGATGTACCGCGTATGCTCCGGTAAACACGCCGGTCTTCTCACGGGTGGTCGAAAGCCTGTCTATTTCCGAAACCTTATTAACCATATCCCTGTATTTCTCAACACTTTCCCTGCATTCAGGCGTTGTTATAAGATCCACCAGTTCATGTTCGGGGGCAAGCACAACATAAGTCACCCCGTAAAGCGTATCGGCCCTGGTGGTGAACACACGGAAAGACAGATCCATGCCATCGACCCTGAACTCTATTTCAGCGCCCTCAGACCGTCCTATCCAGTTGGTCTGGATCTTCTTGGTTTTCTCGGGCCAGTCAAGGGCTGGCAGGCAATCCAGGAGTTCCTGCGCATATGCCGTTATTTTGAAGAACCACTGGGTAAGGTGTTTCCTTGTAACTTCCGTATTGCAGCGCTCGCAGGCGCCATCCACGACCTGCTCGTTGGCAAGAACGGTCTGGCAGCTGGGGCACCAGTTTACAGGAGCCTTCTTCCTGTATGCCAGGCCATGCTTATACAACTGGAGGAAAATCCATTGGGTCCATTTATAGTATTCGGGAACACAGGTAACTACCTCATAATCCCAGTCGAAAGTAGCTCCCATCTCCTTGAGCTGTCTCCTCATGGTCTCGATGTTGCTCATGGTCGAATCCTTGGGATGGATGCCCGTTTTTATCGCATAGTTTTCGGCAGGGAGGCCGAACGCGTCAAATCCCTGCGGGTGGAAAACATTGTAGCCCTGCATCCTCTTCATACGGGCCCATGAGTCGGTAAGCCCGAAATTATACCAATGTCCTATATGGAGTTTGGCTCCGGAGGGGTAAGAAAACATTTCAAGGCAGTATAGCTTTTTATCCAGTTTATCCCGGTCAAACTTATACAGTTTGCTTTCTTCCCACTTTTTTTGCCATTTCTTATCGATTTCCCTCGAGTAACCCATCTGTATAACCTCCAATAAATGCTTTATGCGTCAATATTGCCGGACGTTTTGGCGGATTCAACAAACTTCCCGTCCTGCCACAGTCTTTCAAGGCTGTAGTAATCCCGGTCTTCTTCGTGAAAGATATGGACTACAATGTCACCGTAATCCAGAAGTATCCAGCGCGCCGAATTATAACCTTCCACCCGTAAAGGTTTTATATCATTTTCAGATAATTTGTCAACAAGATGATCGGCGAGTGATTTGATATGTGTAACAGAAGTACCGCTGGCTATTACGAAATAATGCGCTATGGTGGTCAGTTCACTGATATCTATTATCCTGATGTCCTTAGCCTTCTTCTCTTCCAGGATGTTGACAAAAGCGCTCAGGTTCTTGTTCTCATTATCCATATGATTTCCAATATCCTTCCTTTCATTTATAACGGCCTGTGTCAATGAGTTTCAGCCAAAAAACCGATTTATATAATTATTTATCTTATTTTAACGATTTCATACGCAGTATCAATTTGTCCTGCCTTCCGCCCCAAATCTCTGATTTCAGTAAGGGATGAGGTGTTTTACCAGGAAATTATACCACGAAAATTATTTTACTTCTATAGCAAGCAGACCTTTGTACTTTACTGAAATACTACGTCAATACTGCTCCTGCTTTGTCTGAAATTAACTGCTCCGCCATCATTACATGCTCCAGCGGGCGAATGTTCCGCAGGGCAGTACAAGGGATGAATCAGCTATAGGCAGTCCGACTTCGCCGCAGGTAACTTTACCGCCGAACCTCTTTCTGACGACAAGCTCCAGCATGTTTGCCGAAACCTGCGCAGAAAGGCCCGTGGTATAGGAGTTAAGCAGGAAAAACAGCGGAGACTCGCTCATCACATCCTTAAGGAGACAAACCAGCGAAAAAAGCTCATCTTCCAGTTTCCAAAGCTCTCCGCCGGGGCCTCTGCCATAGGAAGGCGGATCCATGATAATGCCGTCATAGACCCGTCCGCGTCTTATTTCCCTCCGGACGAATTTCACGCAGTCGTCGACGATAAAGCGGACTGGTTTATCACTGAGGTTCGACAGGGCAACATTTTCCTTGGCCCAGGCTACCATGCCTTTCGAAGCGTCGACATGGCATACCGAA
>DUSJ01000301.1 GCA_012842645.1 Clostridiaceae bacterium
GCTGGGACGAGCTGATAACCCGTGGTACCACCCATATTTGGCTATATTTCAAGCCCTCATTCTCAGGTTCCAACAAACCCTGGCCAGTAACGCGGCCTCACGCGATACCTTACTGCATGCTTCAGATATCGGGCTCCGGAGTGATGCCTGCAGAGTGTATCCCTCCTGTTCTCACCAAAACACAGGCTCTCTGTGCGGACAGCTAAGTCTGCAGAGTCTCCTTCATAGCTTTTAAATCATTATTTCGAAATTATAATTATGAATATAATACTATCACATTTATTTACTGTCAATAAGGATTTTTCATCCCATCAGCCATTCTTTTCTTTTGTCAGTTTGATTACCTTAAGGCGGGAGAATTCCTCCCTGTCCTTTTCCTCAAGGGCATTGGATATCATGGATGTAATCTCTTCGTACTTCGGAATCAATATGTTCTTCAGGGCATTGGTACGTTTCATGGTGCGCCTTATATTGGCCGCAATCCTGTATATGGCGTTTTCGGTCTCTGCAAGTTCAGCCGACAGCGCCTTGGCCTCTTCGAATTTCTGTCTTGCTGCGTCCAGGGCGGTATTGGTCATGCGGAAACCGTATCCGGCCTGCATTGGCTTCCGGGTGACCGTAACGATGGGTATTTCGACTCCCATGATGCTGTGTACCCGGATCTGTATGCTGTTGTCTTCGGGAATTGCCGAGCCTATCTGCCGGACTGCGGAGATGCCCATGCTTATATTGGCATCCTGCAGAGCCTTATATGCCTGCTTAAAGACTTCCTGGATCCCCTCGTTCAGTTTTCTTGCCTTTTCGATCATACCCATCATTTCGCGGACCAGGATCATGCGCTTCCTGTCAAGGAGATCATAACCCTGGCGGGCAAGTGTCAGCATGTTTCTGGCAATTATGAGGTTTCCCTTGGTAGGAAAAAGGGTCATATCCATCCTTAAAAGTCACCACCTTTTAAGACGGTGCTTTTTAAGTACTTCTCCTTCATTTCCGGTGAAAGGCGGTCCAGTTCCCCTTCCGGCAGAAGCCTGAGAAGTTCCCAGCCAAGATCGAGGGTATCGGTAATGCTCCTGTTTTCCCGGAAGTCCTGGGCAATGAACCTTTCCTCAAACTTACGGCCAAAGTTTATAAACATTTTGTCTGTCTCGCCCAGTTCCTCCTCGCCGATGACCGATGCAAGCGCCCTAACTTCCTGTACCCTGGCGTAAGCAGCGAAAAGCTGGTTGGCAACTTCGGGGTGATCTTCCCTCGTATAACCCTTTCCTATTCCATCCTTCATAAGACGGGACAATGAAGGCAACACGCTGATGGGAGGATATATTCCCCTCGAAGTAAGGCTCCTGTCCAAGACGACCTGTCCTTCAGTAATATATCCGGTAAGATCCGGAACGGGATGGGTAATGTCATCGTTGGGCATGGTCAGGATAGGTATCTGGGTAACAGATCCTTTCCGTCCTTTTACCATGCCGGCGCGTTCGAATATAGAAGCAAGGTCGCTGTACAAATAGCCCGGGTATCCCTTTCTTGACGGTATCTCGCCCCTGGACGACGATATCTCCCGAAGAGCTTCCGCATAGGATGTCATATCGGTTAAGATAACCAGGACATGCATATTTTTTTCAAACGCCAGGTACTCGGCCGCTGTCAGCGCGCATCTCGGGGTCACGATCCTTTCAACTACAGGATCGCTGGCCAGGTTAAGGAACATTACGACCCTGTCGAGGACCCCGCTTTCCTGGAAGCTTTCCCTGAAATATTCGGCCACGTCATGCTTTACGCCCATTGCGGCAAACACTATGGCAAAGCCTGTTTCTTCATTGTCCTCTATCCTTGCCTGCCGGGCAATCTGGACCGCGAGCTGGTTATGGGGAAGCCCGCTGCCTGAAAAGACCGGCAATTTTTGTCCCCTGATAAGAGTCATAAGCCCGTCGATGGCCGATATGCCGGTTTGTATGAAATTGCGTGGATACTCCCTCATTACAGGATTTATTGGTTCACCGTTTACATCCCTGCTTTTTTCGGGATAGATATCGCCAAGTCCGTCTATGGGTCTGCCTTTCCCGTCCAGCACCCTGCCTAATAGTTCCATGGACAGAGGCATTTTCAGCGGTTTTCCCAGGAGCCTTGTATGGGTGTTTTCCAGCGAGATTCCGCTGGTACCCTCGAAAACCTGGATCACGCATAATTCGCCGTCTATCATGATTATCCGGCCAAGCCTTTTTTGCTTTCCTACGGTGATCTCCACCATTTCTTCATAGGAGGCATCCCGGACCCCGTCTATTACCACCAGGGGACCGGAAATCTCCTTCAGTCCCATATATTCTATATTCATGATCCTTTCACCCTTCCGGCGGACCTGTAATCCGATTCTATCCCGTCCAGTATCCCTTCAGTCTTACTGTTCAGTTCACTGAATGCTTCAAGGTTCTCATTGGATATACTGTATTTCATCTTTATGAGTTCCTCGAAAACCCCTGATCTCCTGATCACCGATACAGGCACGCCTAATGCGACCAGTCCGGCGGCCTTTTTATTGACCCTTAATATGGAATCCATCATCATGTACTGTTTCTTTATGGGAACATAGGCATCCTGTTCATGGTATGCGTTCTGCTGCAGGAACCCCTGCCTGATGACCTTTGCCATTTCAAGGACAAGTTTCTGCTCCTCGGGCAGGATGTCGCTCCCTATCAGTTTGACTATATCAAGAAGACGGCCTTCTTCCTGGAGTATCCGGCTCAGTTCGGCCTTCTTTTCCATGAAATCCTGGCCTGCGTTTTCATAATACCAGCCTTCCAGCTGACCGCTGTATTCGCTGTAGCTGTTGATCCAGTTTATGGCCGGGTAGTGGCGGGTATAAGCCAGCGCCTTGTCAAGAGCCCAGAAGCACCTGGTGAAACGCTTGGTATTCTGGGTTACCGGCTCGGAAAAGTCCCCGCCCTGGGGTGACACAGCTCCGATTATGGTTACCGATCCTTTATTCCCGTTGAAAGTCTCTACGCAGCCGGCCCTTTCATAAAATTCCGACAGCCTTGAAGGAAGATATGCGGGAAAACCTTCCTCGGCAGGCATCTCCTCAAGCCTTCCGGATATTTCCCTGAGCGCTTCAGCCCAGCGGGAGGTGGAATCTGCCATGATTGCCACATCATATCCCATATCGCGGTAATATTCCGCAATGGTTATGCCCGTATATATGGACGCTTCCCTGGCGGCCACAGGCATGTTGGAAGTGTTGCCGATAAGTACTGTCCTTTCCATCAAAGGTCTTCCGTTCCTGGGATCTATGAGCTTCGGGAAATCTTCCAGCACTTCGGTTATTTCGTTTCCCCGCTCTCCGCAGCCTACATAAACGATGATATCAGCGTCGGCCCATTTGGCAAGCTGGTGCTGGGTAAGCGTCTTCCCGGTACCGAAA
>DUSJ01000302.1 GCA_012842645.1 Clostridiaceae bacterium
AAGCTGCCCGCGGGCGCGAGCAGCTCTATTTTCTGAACATTCATGTCCAACCTGCTTTCAGAATTATTAACAACGATTCATATACCGGATCAGCCGCTGCCTGTTCCGTTTGTCTACTCTGTCTGTCCTTCGTCAGCCGATTCCTCTTCTCCGGCCGTTTCATCATCAGCGGCAGCCGTGACTTCATCCTCTGCCGGGATTTCTTCCTCCACTTTCTCATAATCATCAGGAACAATATCGTCCTGCCCGTCATCGGATTTGATGATTTCTATTTCTTCGGGCTTGTCCTGCCCTTCCCTGTACTTATACCTGTATACCGTACCGCCTTTTTTGCTGGCCTTTGATTTTTTCCTTTTTTCAAAATATTTCTTTATTGCGTCTATGATGTCGACTATGGATTTCGCCTTCAGAAGGATATCCTTCTGTATGGTCTCCGCGCCTTTTTTAACGGTTTCGGTGACCTTCCCCACATCGCTTATGATCTTGTCCAGCCCATCAATATTTTTATTGACGGTCTTGGTTATTTTCGCGGCATTGTCGGTGATTTCCGGCAGTTTTTCAATGGTCTTCTCAATATTGTCCTTGTTTTTTTCTATTATTTGATTGACGTTTTTAAGCACTTTCAGAAGGTTTGCAACTGCCAGGATAAGATAAGCCAACAGTATCGAACCGAGGACAAATAGAACAAGTACTATCAGTTCGCCCCAGGATATCATTTTATCGAACATTACCTGGTACCTCCGATCAATTATTTTTCTTCCCGGTGTTCTGCAATGAATTCAGTGTGTTCCTTACTTCCTTCAGCTCTGTCTCCCTTTTGGTGAGCTCTATCATAAGCTGAGATTCATGTTCTTTGAGCTTAATGTTTTCCATTTTAATTTTCTGCGATTCATCCTTCAGTTCCTGGTATTTCTTTCTGAGATCTTCCAGTTCTCTTTCATTGCTTCTCAAAGCTTCCCTCAGGCGGAACACTTCATCGGCCATATTTATGGATGCGAGGACTGAAGCCATGGATGTGCTCAGTAAATGATTCTTCCTGGTTATTTCCATCAGTTTTCTGTCCACGAACAGGGCCACTTTCTGTATGTACTCCGGAGACTCGTTCCCGGTTATTACATACTCGCTCCCCGCTATGCGAACAGTGACCTTATTCTTCTCAGCATTTTTCTCAGCCAAGATATCAGCTCCCAAAACTTTTCTCTTATGTATAATACTTCGACCATTAGGCCGCCTTTACTTAATTATTATTATACATTATTTTGTCAAGTTAAACATATATTCCGCCTGTCCCCGATACTCAAAATGAGTAAAGGTGTCCGTCCCCATTACTCATTTTTGTCACGAAGGAATTCGCCGAATTTCTTATCGATCTTGAGGATGTGGTGATCCAGCCACTTGCTCAGGAAATCCAGTATGCTTCTTACCGTTTCATCCTGGTTCTCGTCGAGATCATAAATGTTTATGGCAGAAACCTTGTTCTTGAAGTTGTCATGTTCGATTTTCTGCACTTTAATATTGAAGGAATCGTAGCCATGCTCTTCGAACATCTTTTCCTCGTGGCTGAAATGGTATACGGCATAATCCTTCAGTTCGTTAAAAATGCTGACCAGTTCGTCATAACTGTCAATACCGTCCTCGACAAGCTTTGCCACATCGTTCATTTCATTGATCAGATCAATAAGTTTGGCATGCTGGGCATCGATCACCGGATCATAGCAGCTGTATTCGTCTTTCCATTTAATTACCATAAATAACCCCCCACAAGATTATTTATTGCTGCATTATTTACACATGTAATATACAAAAGTATCCTTGAAAATTCGACATATTTCGACTATAATTAGAATGACACTGATACCTTAACATACTTTTACCTCCTTTTTAGCACGTTTCTTTATTTTTTTGCCTGTTAAACGACAGGCTTTCATTTTGTCGAAATATGTCAATAAATTTATCAATTGTCCCTTAGATACTCTTCCCTGACCTGCCGTATGCTTTTTTCTATCTTCCTTTTAAGTCTCTGTAGAGCATTGTCGATCGATTTTACCGGCTTGTTCAGCTGTCTTGCCATATCCTGGTAGGTTATACCGGCCAGGTACTTTGAAAGGACCTCTTTCTCGAAAGGGCTTAAAAGCTCCATCACCAGGTTTTCTATGTCAGCGAACCGTTCCTTGTTGATGAAAAGCTCCTCGGGATTTGCCACAGAAACCTCCTGGATGACCTCAATCAGGAACTTGTCGGACTCCTCGTCGAAAACCCTCCTGTTGAGTGAAACATATGAATTCAGCGGGATATGTTTCTGCCTTGTGGCTGTTTTCACCGCCGTTATTATCTGGCGGGTTATGCACATCTCGGCGAACACCCGGAAAGGTATGCTTTTATCATCCCTGTAATCCCGGACAGCCTTGAACAGGCCGATCATTCCTTCCTGTACGATGTCTTCCCTGTCGGCGCCCACAAGGAAATAGCTCCGCGCCTTTGCCCTGACAAGAGGCTTGTACTTCTCTATCAGGTATTCCATCCCGCGCGTGCAGCCTGCATGGATATATGTAAGTATCTCCTCGTCATCCATCCTGGTATAGTCTATTTTTTTATCATTTGGCTGGGTCACTTTTGATTCCCTCCACGATTGGATACTCGGGCGGGGTCTTCTTCATGGTAAGGCTTTTTACAGTTATGTTCATGACGTTAACATTGAACCCCGCGAACCTGTCAAGCTCCTGTACTATAACGTTCCTGGCTCTTTTCAGGGCTTCAATCAGATTGTAACCGTATACCATAACAACGTCAAAATCTATGAACAGCCCTTCAGGACTGTTACTGGTACGGAATCTGGTGATTTTCTCCATCTCGGGCATGATTACGATATTATAATTCACAAGCTGGTATATGGCATAGTCCGATATGGTATAATTGCCGTAATAGCTGAAAGTCGGCCTTACGACCGATTTTTCCCCAATGGTCTGGAATTTTCCCTTCCCTTTTCGCCTGAAAAGCTGGAGAGGGTCCAGGAAATACCCGGAAAACTGTTTTTTAAGCTGCATGGCCGGAACAGGGATGACGTGCTTTCCCTGCTTCAGCCTTGTGTTGCGGGCCTGCTCTATTTCATAGGGACTTGCTACTTCCTCAATATAAATGCGCTGGTCAAACTCGCCCAGACCGAGGTTTTCGGCGATCTTATCGACCATGCCGTCGGAAGTGCCCAAAATAAGTATGCCCTCAGGATTGCACCTCCTTATAGCCGCCTTTACTTCTTCCCTGTGTTCCTCCTCCACAAAAAGCGCAACCTTGATCGAACCGATCCTCGTAGGCGCTTTTTTGGCCGATTTCCCGGCAACGATAGTGTTTTCATGTATCAGCAGACCATCGTCTATTATATAATCCAGGTTGTTTTCCCTGGCAACGAACAGGGCGCGATGGCTTTTACCGGAACCGCTTTCTCCCACAAACGCAACAAGTCTCAAAGTGGTCCTCCAAACTGTTAATTATATAAAAATAAAGTACATCAATAATTATTATTCCACAATTACTGCGTAAAAAACAATATATGGCAGATGACAGAGGCACACAAAAAAGGACTGCCCAACGATATAGTCGCTGGAGACAGTCCTTTGCGGTTCCGGTCATTAATGGACGATAGCTTTTTCGGTTTCCTTGTCAAAGATATGCATATGAGGCATATCGAATGCTACCATGATGGTGTCGCCGGACTGGGTCTTGGTCTTCGGGCTTACACGGGCTGTAAAGTTGATGTCGTTGATCACCAGGTAGAGCAGGGTTTCGGAACCCAGTCTTTCAGTAACTTCCACGTAAGCCTTCATTAATGTAGCGTTTTCGTTGTTCACAAACGCCTCGTCCTCGTGTACATCTTCGGGACGGATACCGAATATGACTTCGCTGCCGACATATCCCTGTTTCTCAAGGGCATTTGCCTTTTCAGGCGGAAGCTCCAGCATGTATTCTCCGAACTGGAGGTATATCTTGTCGCCCTGTTTTACAACTACGGCATTTGCCATGTTCATCTGCGGGCTGCCGATGAATCCTGCGACGAAAACATTGACAGGTTCATCATAGAGCACCTGCGGGCTTGCTATCTGCTGGATG
>DUSJ01000303.1 GCA_012842645.1 Clostridiaceae bacterium
ATGGCTTCGCCAAGGGGATGCTCCGAATCTTTCTCGGCCGAGGCGGCAAGCTGCAGGAGCTCCGTCTCGCCGACGGTACCCGTCGTTATTATGTCTGTCACCACCGGCTTTCCCTCGGTGACAGTGCCTGTTTTATCAAATACTACAGTGTCGATCTTATGCGCTGTCTCAAGGGCCTCGCCGCTCTTTATCAATACTCCGTGTTCAGCTCCTTTTCCCGTTCCGACCATAATGGCGGTTGGGGTTGCCAGCCCGAGGGCACAGGGACATGCTATTACCAGTACCGAAATGAATATGGTCATGGAGAATACGAACGACTGCCCGGAAATGAGCCAGGCCAGTCCCGCAATCACTGCAATGGACATAACTATTGGCACGAAATATCCTGCGATAACATCCGCCATTTTCGCAATGGGGGCCTTTGACCCCTGGGCTTCTTCCACGAGTTTAATGATCTGAGCCAGGGTCGTGTCCCGGCCCACCTTCGTGGCCCTGAACCTGATGGTTCCGTTCTTGTTGAGAGTCGCTCCCACAACCTTGTCGCCCGGGTTCTTCTCCACGGGTATGCTCTCGCCCGTGAGCATGGACTCGTCAACAGAGGTCCTGCCCTCGACCACTTCGCCGTCCACAGGGATCTTCTCTCCCGGTTTTACGAGGATGATGTCCCCAACTTCAACTTCTTCCACAGGAATGACTGTTTCTTTCCCGTCCTGGATGACAACGGCTGTTTTCGGGGCAAGTCCCATGAGCTTCTTTATGGCTTCGGATGTCCTGCCCCTGGCGACAGATTCCAGGAGTTTCCCCAGGAGGATCAGGGTTATGATAACCCCGGTCGTTTCGAAATACAGGTCATCGGAATAATGGTGGTTTCCGTTCATTATCTGTATAACCGCGTACACCCCATACAGGAAAGCCGCTGCTGTACCTACGGCAATAAGCGAATCCATGTTTGGTTCACGCCTGATGAGTCTTGAAAAGCCAACTGTATAGAACCTGTATCCTGCCGCCATGGCCGGTATAACCAGCATAAGCTGGATAAGCCCGAAATTCAGCGGACTGTGATGCGGATCTATGATCATGGGCAGGGGAAGGCCGACCATGTGTCCCATGGCAATATAGAACAGGGGCAGCGTGAATACGGCTGATACAATCAGTTTAATCCTCAGGTTCTTAATTTCGCTTTCCCTTCGAGCCTTATCGTAATCGGCCTGGTTCGGGCTTTCCAGTTCAAGGGGCTCATACCCGGCTTTCGTAACAGCCTCCCTGATCCGGGAAAGGCGTACCTTTGAGGGATCATATACTATTTTGGCCTTCCCGGTCGCCAGGTTGACGCTTACATCGCTGACCCCGTCAAGCTTACCTATTGCCTTCTCCACTGCCCTTACACATGCCGCGCATGTCATACCTCCTATGGGCATATATATTTCCCTTATATTTTCTCTTGGTTCCTTAACTCCGTACCCGGCTTTGACCACCGCTTCCCTGATTTTATCCAGGTCAGTTTTGGCGTCGTCAAATTCGACAGTAAGCTTCTCCGCTGCCAGGTTCACAACCGCGGAGTTTACTCCTTCAATCCTGCCTACATGCCTTTCCACCGCCTTAGCGCATGCGGCGCATGTCATTCCGGTTATTTCAAGGATTTCCTTTGTCATATATGTCACCGCCTTTTGCAGCAGATGTTATTTGGCATACTTGCTTATCAGTTCCATTATTTCGTCTACTTTTTCGTTCCCGGCTTTTTCCCCTTCGGCGAAAGCCTGCCTGACACAATGCTTTATATGCTGGTCAATGATCTGCAGGTTGGCTTTCTTAAGCAAGGCCTGGACGGAAAGTATCTGTTTTGAGATATCCACACAGTACCTGCCTTCCTCGAGCATCCTTATTATTCCGTCTATCTGCCCTTTTGATGTCTTAAGAAGATTCAGGACATCGGTCCTGTCCCTGTTTCCCAAGATAATTACCTCCATTGCCATATGCTGCCCCTCCCCACATCGGGTGGGGTATGATTTTATTATATTCACCACGTGATGGATGTCAAGAAAAATACTTTTTAATTCTGGATTATTTTGACACTGCCCCTTGGACAATATATAATTTAATTTAAATAAACATTATATATGGAGCGTGGTTTTATGTTCGCCAACAATGCCATATGGCTGGCTCAGAATGAAAACCCTGTATATCTCCTCCCAAGAATGGCCAACCGTCATGGCCTGATAGCAGGGGCTACCGGCACCGGCAAAACGGTTACTCTGAAGGTATTGGCCGAGTCGTTCAGCGATATGGGCGTGCCCGTATTCCTTGCAGATATCAAGGGTGATCTTGCCAGTCTCGCAGCAAAGGGAGCCGCTTCCCCGAATATCCTCGACAGGCTTGAAAAACTGGGAATAAAAGATTTTGAGTTCAAATCATATCCCGTAAGGTTCTGGGACATTTTTGGCGAAGGAGGGCATCCGGTTCGGGCTACCATATCCGATATGGGTCCCATCCTCCTGTCAAGACTGCTGAACCTGAACGAGACCCAAACAGGCATACTGAACATCGCTTTCCGTATCGCCGACGAACAGGGTCTTCTGCTCCTGGATCTCAAGGACCTGAGGGAAATTATCCGTTACGTGGGTGACAAGGCCAAAGAACTTACCTTGAGATACGGAAACATTTCGCCCCAGAGTGTCGGCGCTATTATGAGAAGCCTGATCGCCCTCGAGGACCAGGGAGCTGAGAACTTCTTCGGCGAACCTGCCCTGGATATAAGGGACTGGATGCAGACTGCCCCTGACGGACGCGGGTATATCAATATTCTGCACAGCGTCCGCCTGTTCAGTTCGCCTCTGCTCTATTCCACGTTCCTCCTCTGGATGCTTTCGGAACTGTTTGAGACCCTGCCCGAAGCAGGCGACCTGGATAAGCCGAAATTAGTCTTCTTCTTTGACGAAGCTCATCTGCTGTTCGAAGACATCCAGAAGGTACTGCTCCAGAAGATAGAACAGGTCGTTAGGCTCATCCGTTCCAAGGGCGTCGGGGTATACTTTATCACCCAAAGCCCGGCTGATATTCCCCAGGATATCTTAAGCCAGCTGGGTAACAAGGTCCAGCATGCCCTTAGAGCATATACCCCGTCAGAGCAAAAGAAGGTCAAGGCAGCCGCGGAATCGTTCAGGCCAAATCCGAAATTCAATACCGAGGAAGCCATAACAGCCCTTGGGACCGGCGAAGCGCTGATCTCATGCCTTGACAGCGAAGGACGCCCGATGATCGTTGAAAGGGCATATATCCTTCCTCCGCAAAGTTCCCTCGGAACTCTTGATGACCTGACAAGAAGAGGAATCATAAACAATTCACCTATGGCTGACAAGTATGAAACCGCGATAGACAGGGAATCAGCCTATGAAGTTCTTCAGAAAAGAGCCGCCAGGGAGCAGGAAATGCTTCGCAGGGAAAAAGAACCGGCCGGACAGAAGAAATCAAGCAGCAAGTCATCAGGAAAGAAGAAGACTTCCCTGGTCGAAAAAGCGGCCAGCTCAGCGGTCACAGCGATAGGACGCGAGCTGGGAAGGTCGATCTTCAGGGGACTTCTGGGATCGTGGAAAAAATAATATCCCTGTACCTCTCCGAAACAGCTAAGGTCATGGCTTGACCTGTTTAATAATATATTAAATCATAATGATCAAGGTTAATCGAAAGGAGTTATAGTTATGGGTCTTATCAAGGCTATAAAAGGTGCGGCAGACGGAGTCCTGGCCGATCAATGGAAAGAGTTTTTCTACTGTGAAGCGCTTCCTAACAACGTTCTGGTCAGGAAAGGCCAGAAACGTATTTCAGGACGTTCTTCCAACACCAGGGGCGAAGACAACATCATTTCAAATGGGTCAGGCATTGCCGTTGCGGACGGCCAGTGCATGATAATCGTTGAACAGGGCAAGATCGTGGAATTCTGTGCCGTTCCCGGTGAGTATACATACGATACCTCGACAGAGCCGAGCATTTTCACAGGCAACCTGGGCGACAGCATCATCGAGACCTTTAAAGCCATCGGCAGACGTTTTACATACGGCGGCGACACCGGAAAGGATCAGAGGGTGTATTACTTCAACACCAAGGAAATCGTGGACAATAAGTTCGGCACGCCGAATCCGGTCCCCTTCCGCGTAGTGGACAAAAACATCAACCTGGATATTGACATCACCGTCCGCTGTTCAGGTTTATATTCCTATAAGATCGTAGATCCCATCCTGTTTTATACTAATGTATGCGGAAATGTCAGCTGGGAGTATACCCGGGAGGAAATAGACACCCAACTGAAAGCCGAGTTCATCAATGCGCTTCAGCCGGCCCTTGCCAGGATCTCCGAGCTCCAGGTAAGGCCAAGCAATATACCGGCTTATACCCAGGAGCTTGCCGACGCGATGAACGAAGCCCTTTCAAAGAAATGGAAAGAGTTAAGGGGAATCGCCATCGTATCCATTGCCCTTAATAACATATCCCTTTCCAAGGAAGACGAAGAACTGATCAAGCAGGCCCAGCGTACCGCCATCATGCGTGATCCCACCATGGCGGCAGCTACCCTGGTGGGCGCTCAGTCAGACGCAATGAAAGCGGCTGCCTCAAACCCCGGCGGCGCCATGATGGGCTTTATGGGACTTGGCATGGCCCAGCAGGCCGGAGGTGTAAATGCCCAGAACCTGTTTGCCATGGGCCAGCAGCAGGCACAGCAACAGCAGGCTGCACAGGCTCATGCTTCCGGCGCCGGCACATGGACCTGTTCATGCGGAACCCAGAACTCGGGCAAATTCTGCACGAACTGCGGCAAAACCAGGCCTTCAGCTCCCACACAGTGGACCTGCTCATGCGGAACCGTGAATACGGGCAAATTCTGTCATAACTGCGGCAATCCCGCTCCCGGCAACCTTCGTTACCGTTGTGACAAATGCGGATGGGTTCCTGAGAATCCGTCTCAACCTCCCAAGTTCTGTCCCGAATGCGGCGACCCGTTTAACGAGAACGACAGGTTTTAGGTCGTTTATGAATAAAAGAGGGAGTTGAGATCATGCCGGAGTTGCTTGAATATAAATGTCCTTCGTGTGGCGGCGCCATAAAGTTCGACAGCAGGATCCAGAAGATGAAGTGCCCGTACTGTGATACGGAATTCGAAATGGAAACCCTGAAGGCCTATGACGAGGTGCTGAAAGACGAGCAGCCGGACGACATGATCTGGGAGACCAGAGCAGGCACCGAGTGGGATGAAAGCGAAGCGGCCAATATCAATTCGTATATCTGCAATTCCTGTGGAGGAGAGATCGTGGCTGATGCCAACACAGCCGCTACAAGCTGCCCGTTCTGCAATAATCCCGTGGTAATGGTCGGCAAGCTCTCCGGTCTCCTGAGGCCCGATTATGTCATTCCGTTCAAGCTTGACAAAAAGGCTGCCATAGAAGGCCTGTCGAAGCATTTGCAGGGCAAAAGGCTTCTGCCGAAGATTTTCAAGGACCAGAACCATATCCAGGAGATCAAGGGAATCTATGTGCCATTCTGGCTGTTTAATGCCGATACCAGCGCCAACATCAGGTACAGGGCAACCAAAGTCAGGTCGTGGAGCGACAGCAATTACATTTACACCGAAACCAGGTATTACTCCGTCCAGCGAAGCGGCAGCCTCAGGTTCGAGCGGGTCCC
>DUSJ01000304.1 GCA_012842645.1 Clostridiaceae bacterium
CTTTCATGCTGGCAAGCGACATCGCCACCGAGGACTATGGTCATGTATACGGTTTTAACCTTGTTTACAGCGGGAACCACTATGGCAGCGCCGAAAAAAGCGCCAGGGACATAGTCCGGGTTTCCGCCGGCATAAACCCCCATCTTTTTGAATGGACACTGTGCGGGGGCGAAGCCTTTGAAACTCCCGAAGCGGTCCTTACCTTCAGCGACGGGGGATTCAACGGCATGAGCCGTAACATGCATGCTTTTGTTAATGATCATATCGTAAGGGGCCAGTGGAAAGGAAAAGAACGTCCCATATTGTTCAACAACTGGGAAGCCACCTTTTTCGATTATAACGAGGGGAAACTGCTTCAGCTGGCCAAAACCGCGAAGGAACTCGGGGCCGAGCTTTTCGTCCTGGACGACGGCTGGTTCGGGGAAAGGAACAGTGACGAGGCAGGCCTTGGCGATTACGACGTCAATAAAAAGAAATTTCCCCGGGGTCTCAGGCACTTCGCTGATAAAATACGTGAAATGGGCATGGATTTCGGGCTATGGTTCGAGCCCGAAATGGTCAACCCCGACAGTAAGTTATACCGGGCCCACCCTGAATATGCAGTAACTCACCCGGACAAAAAGCCTGTGCTTGGAAGGAACCAGCTGGTGCTGGACCTTTGCAGGAAAGAGGTCCGGGATTACATAGTCGAAAATGTAGGCTGTATCATTGATGAAGCCGGTGCCTCCTATGTCAAGTGGGATATGAACAGGAATATTTCAGAGGCATGTTCTCCCGCCCTGCCGAAACAGGGAGAGTTTTATCACCGCTATATAATGGGCCTTTACGATATCCTTGGCCGAATATTTGAAAAAAGGCCCCATATCCTTCTTGAGAGCTGTGCCAGCGGAGGAAACAGGTTCGACCTGGGAATGCTCTGTTACAGTCCTCAGATATGGACATCCGATGACACCGATCCCATCGAGAGACTGAAGATACAGGGAGGTCTTTCTTATTTCTATCCTCCCTCCGCCATGGGAGCCCATGTTTCCCAGTCTCCCCATCAGCAGACCCTCAGGGATACTCCCCTGTCCACCCGTTTCAATGTTGCGTGCTTCGGCTGCCTCGGGTATGAACTGGACCTGAGATTCCTTACCCCCGAGGAGAAGAAAGAGATAAAGGAGCAGGTGGAATTTTACAGGAAATACCGTAAAGTGTTCCAGTATGGCAGGTTCACGCGGGTCAGGGATGCCGCGGGAAAAGACAATAAAGTAATCTGGCAGTCTACAAGCGATGACGGGGAAATAGCCCTCACAGGCTTTTTCCAGACCATGACCAATGCGGCCGAAAGTGATGACAGGCTTATCGTAAAAGGGCTCAAACCCGGCAGATATACGGTAAGGACACGACCCCAGCGCCTGTTTATCAAGCGCTTCGGCGGGCTTATGAAGCATGTCCTTCCCGTGGAACTGAATCCTGACGGGTTCATCATGCGCATGGCCAACCGCCTGTACAGCCTTGCAGACTGCGTGGAGGAGTACGAATGCTCCAACAGGGCCCTTGAGGCCGGTATCCCGCTGAAAAGCCAGTTCATGGGCACCGGGTACAATGAGAATGTACGTATGCTCGGGGATTTTGGTTCAAACATCTATATTACCGCTTCACGATCCCCGGACTGTGAAAACTAAGTTTTAAATCGCATGCAGGCACGCCGCATACAGGTATACCGTTTTAAATTAAACTGGGCAAACCAGAATCAATAATCCCGTGGGGGAGGAGGAATCGCCATGACTTACACGAGAAACCGTTATACCTTTGGCCTTGGTACCATAGGCAGGGACATGCTCTACTCATTGGTGAGCATGTATTTTGTTTTCTACCTGACAGATATTCTCAATCTTCCTGACTCGACCATGTGGCTGATGACAGCAGCCCTGACCGTGCTGAGGGTTTTCGATGCCCTGAATGATCCCATAATGGGTGTCCTGGTTGACAATACCCGGTCCCGGTGGGGCAAGTTCAAACCCTGGATCCTGATCGGCGGTGTTGTAGGGGGAATCCTGACAGTGCTGCTTTTTACCGATTTCGGACTGAAAGACGCAAGGTATGTTATTGTTTTCATTATTATCTACCTGTTGTGGGATATCGCCTATGGAGCCAATGACATCGCTTACTGGTCGATGCTTCCTTCTCTGTCCATAGACCAGAAGGAGCGGGAAAAGATCGGGTCCATCGCAAGAATATGCGCCAATGCGGGTATGTATGTGGCTGTAATCGGCATACCGGTTATAGGAAGCGCCATGGGCAACAGCACAAACGCATGGTTTCTTATCGCTGTCGGTGTAGTGGTCCTTTCGCTGCTGTTCCTGTGCTTCACCCTTTTCGGCGTTAAGGAGGATCGCTCCATAAACGTAAAAGTGGAAACCACATCACTTAAGGAAATGTTCAGCGTTCTTCTGAAAAACGACCAGCTCATGTATACGGCTATTTCTATGGCGCTGTTCATGATTGGATATGCGACCACGACGGGATTTGGGCTGTATTTCTTCAAGTATGCGTTTAAAGATGAGGGAATGTATCCTGTTTTTGCAGGAATCCTTGGTGTGACACAGCTTTTGTCCATCTCGGTATTCCCGCTGTTCGCCAATAAGTACACCCGGAAGCAGTTGTATACCTTCGCTACCGTCCTGGTGGTTGCCGGGTACATAATATTCTTCTTCTCGCCTATGAACATGATACCAATAGGCATATCGGGCATCCTCCTTTTCATAGGGGAAGCTTTCATCCAGGTTCTCATGCTGATGTTCCTGGCCGATACGGTGGAATACGGCCAATGGAAAATGGGACGCCGCAATGAAAGCATTACGTTTTCGGTTCAGCCCCTGATCAATAAGATCGGAGGCGCTTTATCGAACGGAATAGTCGCTGCGACTGTAATCATATCCGGTATCAACGAGGCCCCGACTCCCGATGACGTAACCGAAACCGGGATCCTTATAATGAAAATATCAATGCTGATCCTTCCCCTTGTCTTCATAGTGGCCGGGTACCTGGTCTACAGGGCAAAATTCAGAATAGACAAAGAGCTGTTTGACAAGATAGTATCAGACCTGAAGGAACGCGGCGACATAGCACGGGATGAGTAACGGGGACGTGGATGAGTAACGGGGACGTGTACTTTTACTCATTTTGAGTAATGGGGACAGATCTATAACTGTTCTAAAATGTTATCCTATCTGAGCGAAGCGAAAAATATAGCAGTATCCGCCTCGCGCTGCAATGACTACCTGGAATGAAGGAGGCTTATCAATGCTGACGGAAAACAGTAAGATAAAAGACCTGATAACCCATCCCATCGGAAAGGATATAATCAGGAAAATAATGCTCCAGAAGGGCAAGAAGGAAAACATGCTTGCAAATCCGCTGGTCGCCAATATGAAACTGAAAACACTTCCGAAACTTACAGGAGGATTGATCGACCAGGGATTCATCAACGCTATCCTGGAAATCATGAACAGCGAGCCCGATGTTCCCAGGTCCGGGAATGGGCCGGTAAAGCCTGCCTGGTGGAAAGAAGCCGTGTTTTACCAGGTCTATCCCCGAAGCTTCAAGGACAGCAACGGTGACGGCATCGGAGACCTGGGAGGCATCATCGAAAAGCTGGATTATATAAAAGAACTTGGCGCCGACGCCATATGGCTGTGTCCGATCTATGACTCTCCCAACGACGACAATGGCTATGACATCCGCGATTACAGGAAGATAATGGCCGAGTTCGGCACCATGGATGATTTTGACAGGCTCCTTGAGGCTGTTCATGCGAGGGGCATGAAACTTATCATGGATCTTGTAGTTAACCATACATCGGACGAGCATGAATGGTTCCGGAAGGCAATTGAAGAGCCCGGTTCAAAATACGGGGACTTCTATTTCTTCCGCGACGAACCGAACAACTGGACATCCTATTTCGGCGGAAGCGCGTGGAAATACATCGAGGAGAGGAACCAGTACGCCCTGCACCTTTTTTCGTCAAAGCAGATGGACCTGAACTGGGAAAACCCGGAACTCAGGAAAGAGATCATAGATATGGTGCGCTGGTGGCTGGAGAAGGGCGTTGACGGGTTCAGGATGGACGTTATAAATTACATTTCCAAGCGTCCCGGGCTTCCCGACGGTCATCCCGGAATCGGAGCGCTCATGGGCATTTATGGTGTGGAGCATTATTTCTATGGTCCAAAGCTCCACCAGTACCTGCGCGAGTTGAAGGCAGAGGCGTTCTCCCCGTACAATGCGTTCTCGGTGGGCGAGACGCCGGGCATCGGCATGGAAATGGCCAAGCTCCTTACAGCCGACTACAGGAACGAGCTTGACATGATATTTTCCTTTGACCACCTTGAAAACCCGGGTAAGGGCAAGTTCGACGATTACCGCTATGACCTCAATTATTTCAAGGAATACATGATTGATTGGATGGAGAATTACGGGACTGCCAGCCAGATGTCGCTGTTCTATGAAAACCACGACAACCCGCGCATGGTGTCAAAGGTCGATCCGGATCCGAAATACAGAAATGTGCTTGCGAAACTCCTTGCGGTCATGCAGCTTACTCTTCGCGGGACCCCGTTCATTTACCAGGGACAGGAACTGGGCATGGCAAATAAGAACTTTACGTCGATTAACCAGCTTCGCGATATAGAAAGCATTAACCTGTACTCAGAATGGAAACAAACCATGGGCGAAACGGAAGCATTCAAAAAAATACTGGCGGGTACCCGCGACCATGCGAGAACCCCGATGCAATGGTCTTCAGGCAAGTATGCCGGGTTTTCCGATGCCGAGCCCTGGATAGGCAACGATGATGACCATAAAGCCTGCAATGTTGAAGACCAGCTGATAGACGAAGACTCTGTCCTGAATTTTTACCGGAAGATGATCAGGATACGGAAGGAGCATCAAGCCCTAATTTATGGCGATATTGAGATAATCAGCAAAAAGACGGCGGACCTGTTCACATATTATCGCAAAGACGGGAATGAGACTTTATTCATCGAATGCAACCTGGGAAGGAACACCATACGTCGCCCGGGGAACCCTCCCTCGGGATCCAGGCTGATCTCCAATTACCCGGATACCGACAGCCGCTGCTTAAGGCCTTATGAAGCTGCCGTCTGGAAAATGTGATGTGCCACGGGGACGGTTCTGTTGGCACACTTGTGCCAAAGGGACAGTCCTTTGTGCAAACGGGGACGGAGGTTTTTACACATTATTTTATTCCAGGGATTCGAAGGACCAAAATGTAGGGGCGACCAATGGCCGCCCGAAAAGCGGGCGTGCTAATAGCACGCCTCAACATAGTTCTGGTCTTCTATGCACCCCGGATCAGTCCAGGCTGAACTCAACAGTCTTGGTAAGCTGGCCTTTGTCTATTTCTGTTCCCTCGTACTCGTAGGCCAGGATGGTGATCTCGGCTTTGTATTTGCCCGATGTGAGCTTAACGCCGTCCTTATTGGTCATATCCCATTCATCCTGCCATTTGAGGGATTCACCCGGATTTATAGTCCTGTTGACAAGCATCATGGTAAAGAATTTACCGTCTGAATACCTGTAAACTTCATTGCCTGATTCATCGGTTATCACAAGCTCAAACTGCTGTCCCGAAGAAAAAGTCAGATCTATGGGCCTGGTATGATGACTGAACAGTTCGAAATCAAATACGACCTTGTCCTGGAGCACCGAGTATGTCGCCCTCGTCTCAAGACTGCCTGCCGCAAATGAAGGCGGTCCGGCCTGGACATTATCCTTTATCGCCTTGTCGGTGAAGTACGCCAAAGTAGCGAGTTCGCCGTAAGTGGTTTTGGATTTCGGATCGAAAATTCCCTGGCCCTTTCCTTTGGCTATGTCGTTCATGTATGCGACCATAATCGCATGGTTGTATTTGGGATAGATCTTATCCGTGTCATCGTATACGATCATTTGTATGACCATGATTTCATCGAGGCTGGTTCCTGTTTTCTCGGCCCACAGGCGGGTGAACTCATAGACCACGGCTTCTCTGAGCAGAGAATCAGGCGCTCCTTCGTAATTTTCATCGATAATGAGCCGTACTGTCTTCTGGAAATCCTCCACTGTGATATAGCCGTTCAAATCAACGTCTTTGAACACGGAACCAATATCATGTTCAAGAGCCAGTTCATCTATATACTTTTGTGCCCAGTGACCGGGTCTTGACATGATAAGCATTGTGTCAGCGGAAACGGGAACTGAAAGTACCAATGTCAGCAGTAATATGATGGATAAAGCGAAAGATATTTTTCTCATGTTGAATCCCTCCGGATATAATTATTCTCGCCTAAATAGACGGAGAACAATCGGAAAGGTTCAGCATAATTTTTCCTGTTATCGTGCTTAATTAATCATATGCTATGAAGCGGCGTGCCTGCATGCGATTTAATCAGAGCATGAATGGCTGAGCGGGCGCGACTTGAATCCCGGATAGATTCACGGGTCGATAAATCGCTGCAGGATACAGCCCCTTACAGCCCTTCTACAGGAACAACTTCAGGAAAGCTCCGATTCCTATGCCAAGGTAATTGCC
>DUSJ01000305.1 GCA_012842645.1 Clostridiaceae bacterium
CCAAGCCTTCTCCTGTTGAAGGTTTTCACCTGTTCGCCGCCGATATAGGCTACCCTGCCGTAACCCTGGGATAACATATGTTCCAGGGCCTGCATACCGCCCTGGTAATTGTTTATATCCACCCAGTCAATGGGCTCCCTGATCCCCTCCGGCTCACCTATCGTGACAAAGGGAAATTTTATCTTTTTTAATTCTCTGACCAGCTGATTGCTCATTATGGATGAAGGCAGAATGACGCCCTGCGTCCTCTTGCCGTATATAAGCCATTTAAGAAGTTCGTTCTGCTTAAGGGTGCTTTCCAGGTTAGCTGTGATCATGCATAATCCCCTGCTGTAGACAACAGTCTCTATGCCATGCATGACTTCGTAGAAAAAGGGATTTCCGAATGATTTCACATCATTGATGTTGATAAGCAGAGCCACAGTAAAAGCCTGCTGGTTCGATAATCCGCGCGCCATGCTGTTCGGGACATAATTCAGCTCTTTCATTACCTTCAAAACTTTTTGTCTGGTTTCCTCGGAAATGGCGGGGCTGCCGTTTATAATGCGCGATACGGTCGATTTGGATACGCCTGCTGCTTTTGCGACATCGTTTATACTTGCCATGAATCCTATCCCCCTCGTTATTTTATGCAACCAGTTTCATACAATATATAAGAAATTTTAGTGAAATATATGATGCAGGCAGAAAGCTGTCTGTTGAGGGTCAAAACATTTATATGCCGTAATTTTGGGTATTTTAATCATATTCGAAATTTTCGCCCCGATTGTCGAATTAGTTTGGTTTCTTGCAGTTCAATAGTTGGATCTGCTTAATTTTATGCAACCGGTCCCATAAATTATTCTATTTTATCCTCATTCAAAAGTCAAGAGAAAATTAAAACGGAGCAGTCCGACCACTGCTCCGTTACTTTACATTGCACACCGGCTGAAAAATGAGTCATTGACTTAAGTCAGCTGAATTAATGCGGCGATATCCGGTTTCCGGGTCTAAATGGACCCGGTTCCCGAAAAGAAGTATGTCAAGGGGAGCTCCCATTTCAAGGAGTACCGTTATTCCTGTCTTATCTACAGATATTTTTATTATCCTCCCCCTGAAGGTTAGGCGGAACGAGTATTCTTCCCAGCATTCGGGAATAAACGGCGCAAGGTGCAGCTGGCCGTTCTTTATCCTCATGCCGCCGAAGCCATGGACAATGCTCATCCATGTGCCGGCCATCGAAGTAATATGAAGGCCGTCGTCGGTGTCATTGTTGTAATTGTCCAGGTCCAGCCTCGAGGTCCTCAGGTACAGCTCGTACGCTTTATCCTTTCTTCCGATCTCGGCTGCAAGGATCGAGTGTATGCAGGGCGACAGCGAGGATTCATGCACTGTCAGCGGCTCATAAAAATCGAAGTTTCTCTTTTTCTCTTCGAGGGTGTACTCATCGTTGAGGAACCATAATCCCTGGAGGACATCGGCCTGTTTGATATAGCAGGATCTCAGTATCCTGTCCCATGACCAGTTCTGGTTAAGGGGCAGATCCGAAGGATTCAGTTCCGATACCGGGACAATCTCCTTGTCAAGAAAACCGTCCTGCTGCAGGAATATTCCCCTTTCGCTATCCTCGGGAAGGTACATGTTCATGCTCACGTTCCTGAAGGTTTCAGCTTCCTCTTCGGTTACGCCAAGGCGCCTGACGGCTTCCTCGTAAAGCCTGCCGGCTTTTTCCCGCATCTCGGCAAGGGTATCAACGGTATACTGAAGGCTCCACTTCACCATACGGTTCGTGTACCAGTTGTTGTTGACATTGTTCTCATATTCATTGGGGCCTGTGACCCCGAGGATCATATATACTTTTTTCCTTGCATTGTATGTTGCCCTCGAAACCCAGTACCTCGAGGTCTCAACCAGGACGTCGATGCCCTTTTCATAAAGATATGACCTGTCGCCGGTATACTCGGTATAAACCCTGATGGCGTTGGTAATGGCACAATTCCTGTGGATTTCCTCAAAAGTGATCTCCCACGCGTTATGGCATTCTTCGCCGTTCATGGTCACCATGGGATACAGGGCCCCGCGGGTCCCCAGTTTTTTCGCGTTCTCTTTTGCTTTCTCAAGATGATTATACCGGTATTCAAGAAGGTTCCGGGCAATTTCCGGCTCCTTCGTGCCGAGGAAAAAGTACAGGCAATATGCCTCGGTATCCCAGTAGGTGCTCCCGCCGTATTTCTCGCCGGTAAACCCCTTGGGACCTATATTGAGCCTTGGGTCTTCACCCGAATAAGTGCAGTTCAGCTGGTATATGTTGAACCTGATGCCCTGCTGGGCTTTGACATCACCATTGATGGTTATGTCGCCCATGCTCCAGATGTTGTCCCATTTTTCCCTGTGGGCCTCAAAAAGCTTGATGTAGCCTGTCTTTTTGGCGGCCTCGGCCTTATCCCGTGCT
The DNA here is from genome assembly GCA_012842645.1 of Clostridiaceae bacterium. Lineage (GTDB taxonomy): Bacteria > Bacillota > Clostridia > DSM-8532 > DSM-8532 > DTU059. The sequence goes on from DUSJ01000305.1 coordinate 2,432, forward strand.
ATTGCGGCCAGTTTGTCCCTTTCATAATACCTGTCGCTGATCACCGAGATATATTTTATTAGGGTCATAGTCCCGTTCTTCCCGATTTTTGCCCTTATCCTGTTCCCTACGAATTCTCCGCCGTTTTCGCTCACCGCCGCGTTTTCAAGGACTTCAGCCCCGGAAAGTTCCCATGTGAAGGCTGCAGTGACGTTGAAATCAGTTTTGAGCGTCCTCGAGGTAATATAGGATACTAGTCCGTCAGAACCGCCGGTCACATGCTCCCAGAATTTTTCGTTGTAATTGGCATCTTCGTTTCTGACATCGCCGTTAAGGAAGGGTGTGAGGACCACCTCTGCCTCGCCCGAAAGGCTGGTGACCGAGTATTTTATTGCGGCGAGGTCTCCGTCGGCATAGCTTAAAAAACGCTCGGTATATATTTCATATTCCGACCCGTCCTTCCCGATGAAGGTAAAGCTTCTTCTCAGTATGCTTTCCTTCATGTTTAGTTCCCGCTTGTAGTTTTTGAAGCTGCATTTGGCCAGGTCCAGGTTCTCGCCGTTTATTGATACTTTTATTCCAATAAAATCGACTGCGTTAAGCACCTTTGCGAAGTACTCCGGGTATCCGACTTTCCACCACCCGACACGCGTTTTGTCAGGGTAATACACCCCGGCAATATAAGTGCCTTTCAGTGAATCCCCGGAGTAGTCTTCCTCATGGTTCCCCCTCAATCCCATCCTGCCGTTTCCGGAAGACATGATGCTTTCGAAAAACCGGTTTTCTTCCTTAGAAAAGCCATCCTGGATTATTTTCCAGTTATCCGGTATCAGTCTGCTCATCTTTTACCTCCGTCTCTGAAATCCCTTGGAATCAATATAATGGTTCGACTTCGACTATTTCTGCAGGAACTATATAATGGGCAGGCAGATCAGCAATGCCCTCGATCCTGCCAATAAGCAGTTTTGCAGCACAGAAGCCTAACTGGCTGGCATTTACGTCCACAGAAGTAAAGCTTTCGTTCTTGTACAGGCTTACAGGCATATTATTGAAGCCTGTCACGGCAACATCGGATACATTCATTTTCCTCATGGCCTTCAATACTCCCAGGGCTTGCATGTCATCGCTGGTAACAATGGCTGTCGGAAGTTCGGCGCCATTTTTGTGCGCTGATAAGATCTCTGACATGCATTTACTTCCGAACTCCTCGGAAAAGCTCCCTTCAAGGAAGGTAAGATTCCTGTCTATGGAATAGCCGTGCACTGTCATGGCCGCCTTGTACCCTTCGAATCTGTCCCTTGATACATTGTGGTCCCGGGGACCTCCGAGGAACGCAATCCTCTTGTGGCCTTTCATTATCAGGTGATTGGTAACCTGGTATGTCGCCTGGAAATTGTCATTGTCCACCCAAAGGACTCCCTCGGTATGATCAGGCCGTCCAATGACTGAAAAGGGAAAATTGCTTTTCATGAGGAAATCGATACATTTGTCATTCGTTCGCGAAGTGAACAGGATTATGCCGTCGACGCTCCCGCTGTTGACATAGCGGACGGCAATGTCAAGGTCTCCGTCTTCGCTCTTATTATATGCGAACATGACGTTATAGCCTTGTTCCTGCGCATACTGGCTTATGCCTGTCATAGCCTGGATGAAAAAGGGATTCCTAACCAGGGTCTCAGCCTCAGTATTAAGAATAAGGCCTATGGTTTTCGACGACTGGTTTGCAAGGCTCCGGGCAATCGCGTTGGGATGGTAGCCGAGCTCTTCTATTACCTTTCTTACCCGCTCTTTTGTTTTCTCGCTTATTTTCGGGCTGTCGGAAATAACCCGCGATACAGTTGACGCTGAAACACCCGCCGCTCTTGCGACATCATTTATCGTGATCTTCATCTTGTCCGCCCATTCCCCCGTGATTCATATTATGCAAGCGATTGCATAAGTATTATATTTCTCCATGTTTTTGTTGTCAACATATCAGATCATTACATCATTGTCAACGCCCTGGAAATACAGACTTTTCGGTAATTCAGGTTCCGTCTCACAGGATTAATTCGCCGGACTCTTCCTGTTATACATTGACAAAAAACAGGGTGAATAATATACTGATTGTGCAATCGCTTGCTTAATTTGCGTTGCCCGCGTCTTCTTTTAACTCAAAAAATGAGCTTGTCCACGCATGACAGAATGCTTCATGCAACGGCAGGACACATATTGGGGTTCTTCAGTGTGTTCTTGCTATTAGGTTTGGCGATATCGACAGGCAATTTGATTGCATTTATGTTAAGGATTTGAACTTAGTATGGAATACTATTGATAAATAATTATGGAGGTAACCGAAATGGGCAGTCTGCCGAAAGTGGCTTATTTTTGCATGGAATATGCGATAGAATCCAGCGTTAAATTATATGCCGGGGGTCTTGGAATACTTGCCGGCGATTACATGAAGGAAGCGTGCGACAATAATTATCCGTTGATCGGGATAGGTATCAAATGGAAGCAGGGCTATGGAGAGCAACTTATCGACAAGGGATCAGACATGCCTTTCGATGCTTATATAAACAGGCATTATGATTTCCTGAAAGACACAGGCATAACCGTGACAGTTAAAATCAGGCAAAGGGACGTCAGGGTCAAGGTCTGGAAGTATGAAGCCCATGGAGTCAATAACCTCTATCTCCTGGACACGGATATAGACGGCAATGACGGAGAAGCAAGATGGATTACGGGACAGCTTTACGGTTGGTTTGGCGAAGAAAGGGTAGCCCAGGAAATGGTCCTGGGCATAGGCGGCGTAAGGGCATTAAGAGCGCTTGGCTTTGAACCCGATGTTTATCACTTTAATGAAGGCCATGCCCTGTTTGCCGGATTTGAGCTCATGCGCGAGAAGATGGAAAAAGGACAGAGCTTCAAGGAAGCATGGGAAAACACACGAAAAGAAGTTGTATTCACTACCCATACGCCTGTCATCCAGGGCAATGAATCCCATCCCATTGAACGTCTCATATACATGGGAGCAAACCTCGGCATGAACAAGGGGCAGCTGAAAGCCCTCGGCGGTTCCCCCTTCAATATGACCGTAGGGGCTCTCAGGTTATCAAGAAAGTCCAATGCGGTTTCCGACCTTCATAAAGATACCGCCAACAGGATGTGGAGGAAAGTAAAGGGCAGAAGCGAGATAATCGGCATAACCAATGCCATCCACATCCCTACCTGGGTCGACAGCCGAATGCTGGAGCTGGCCAAAAACTATGACGACAGCGCCGCTGCCCGGGAAAAACTCTGGAACAGGCATCTTGAAAACAAGAACGAACTTATCGATTTTGTTGAAAAGAGAACAGGGGTCAGGCTCAAACCTGACGTACTGCTGATAGGATTTTCCCGCCGCGCCGCACCCTACAAGAGATCGAACCTTATCTTTACCGACAGGGACTTCATAGAGCCCCTGCTGAAGCCGGGCAAGCTTCAGATCGTTTTCTCCGGCAAGGCTCATCCGCTCGATGACACGGGGAAAAAGATCATATCGGATATCATCGAAATGACAAGGCTCTATCCCGGCAGTGTTGTCTTCCTTGAAAACTACGACATGGAGATAGGCCGCATGCTGACCCGCGGTTCCGATATCTGGCTCAACAACCCGAGGCGCCCCATGGAAGCGTCAGGAACTTCCGGCATGAAGGCAGCCATGAACGGCGTTCTCAATGTTTCAATCCTCGACGGATGGTGGCCCGAAGCATGCCGGCATGGCGTCAACGGCTGGCAGTTCGGCAACGGGAAACAGTTCAGAGACGAGAATAAATGCGATGCCCATGATTTCAGGGCACTTAAGAAGTGCCTGACCAATGAGGTCATCCCGACTTACTATCGGAACAGGGACAAGTGGATAGATATGATGGCGGCTTCCATCAATACTACAAGGGTCCCGTTCGGCATGAAAAGAATGCTTGACGAGTACTACACCAGGATGTACATTGATAACTGATGTTGCCATGGGGACGGTTCTGTTGGCAACACTGTGCCATCAGAACCGTCCCCGTGGCACACTTCTACATTTGGAGGAAAACATCTATGGCAATTAAAGCAGCGATTTTTGATCTTGACGGCGTAATCGTCGATACAGCGAAATATCATTACCTGGCCTGGAAGAGACTTGCCGGCGAACTTGGCTTTGAGTTCACAGAGAAGGACAATGAAAGGCTCAAGGGCGTATCCCGCATGCGTTCCCTTGAGATCCTGCTGGAAGTGGGTGGTCTTTCCGGAAAGTTCTCCGAGGAAGAAATGCTTGATATGGCTGCCAGGAAAAACGGATGGTATGTGGAACATATATCGCGGATGGATGAAAGCGAAATCCTCCCGGGCACTGTCGAATGCCTCAGGGGTTTCAGGAACCTTGGTATAAAAACCGTCCTTGGATCGGCAAGCAAAAACGCGATGCTGATCCTGAGCAATCTCAGGCTTGCTCCGTATTTTGACGCTATCATTGACGGAACAAAGGTATCAAAAGCCAAGCCTGATCCGGAAGTCTTTCTGCTGGGAGCGAAGGAGGCAGGCGTAAAACCTGGGGAATGCGTGGTTTTCGAAGACGCCCAGGCGGGTATCGAGGCTGCGAAAAGAGCAGGCATGAAGGCTGTCGCGATAGGAAATCCCGATGATTTGAGCGGGTATGACAGGATATACAGGGGACTTTTTGAGGTAAAGCCGGAAGAGATCATAAAAATATAAGGGAGCAAAATATGCTCCCATTTTTACTATTTATTGGCCTGTCCCCAATACTCAAAATGAGTAAAAGTATACGTCCCCTATACTCACATGGTGATGACCTGGTCACGGCCAGGACCGACGCCCACGTATTTTATCGGGACGCCGATAAGCTCCTCGATCCTCCTGAGGTATTTCTTGGCAGCAAAAGGAAGCATTTCATAGCGGTTGATCCTGGAGATGTCGCTGTCCTTCCAGCTTTCGAACTCCTCGTAAACCGGTTCGCAGCGCGCCAGTTCCTTAAGGTTGGACGGATAATAATCTATGACCTTGCCGTCCAGCTTGTAAGCCATGCATATTTTTATGCTGTCCAGCTTCCCTACCGTATCCAGGTGGTTCAGGCACAGGCCTGTAAGACCGTTCAGCCGTGCCGCGTACTTCACCATCACGGCGTCGAGCCAGCCGCAGCGGCGCGGGCGGCCCGTGGTGGTTCCGTATTCATGACCCAGTTCGCGGATAGAATCCCCGATCTCGTTTTTTATCTCGGTCACAAAGGGTCCTGATCCCACTCTTGAGGTATATGCCTTGAGGACCCCAAGGACATCGGTTATCATTTTCGGACCTACCCCGGCCCCGGTGCAGACACCGCCGGCTATGGGATTCGACGAAGTCACATAAGGATATGTTCCGAAATCCAGGTCCAGGAATGTAGCCTGGGCTCCTTCGAACAAAACGGTCTTTCCTTCTTCAAGGGCCCTGTGGATTATCGCGTTCACATCGGTCACGTAAGGCTTGAGTTTCTCTGCGTAGCCAAGGTATTCCTCTATGATCTTTTCGGCATCAAGGGGAGTTCCCCCGTAAACTTTCTCAATTATCGCGTTCTTGGTTTTTATATTCGCATATACTTTCTCTCTGAAAGCATCAGGATCGATCAGGTCCACCATGCGGATTCCGCTCCGCTCTGCCTTGTCGGCATATGCCGGGCCTATTCCGCGTCTTGTTGTTCCAAGGCCCTCGCTGCCCCTTGATTCTTCCTGGAGCGAATCCAACTCTATATGCCAGGGCATGATGACATGGGCCCTGTCGCTGATTAGGAGCCGGGCAAGCTCGTTCCCATGTTTCGAAAGATTGGCTATTTCATTTACAAGGACTGCGGGATCTATTACAACCCCGTTGGCTATTATGCAGGTTTTCCCTTTCCTAAGGATTCCCGAGGGAACAAGATGCAGTGCATACTTGATGCCATCATGCACGATGGTATGTCCCGCGTTGTTGCCTCCTGAATAACGTACCACATAATCGGCGTCGGCAGACAGGATATCTATATACTTGCCTTTTCCTTCGTCTCCCCACTGCGTCCCAACTACAACTACTGCTGCCATATACTTTTCCTCCGGTAAAACATAACATTTTTTGTCAATACGAATATTATATAAGTTTTACGGTCTCAATGCAAATAATACGTAAGCGTTCCCGCAAAAATAACAGAATGATTAAGGCTGCCTTTTCAGGGACAGCCTTATTTTATACAGTTATTATAACCATTTGGCAGGTCTGTCATTAATCAGTCCGGGTAACCGTCGGGGTGCTTCCTGTGCCACTCCCAGGCAGAGGACAGGATGGTCTCCAGATCGTCTTCTTCAGGCGACCAGCCAAGCTCTTTCCTGATCCTGTCCGACGATGCGACCAGCACTGCAGGATCGCCGGCCCTTCTTGGAGAGATGACGCTCTTTATTTCCCGTCCTGTGACCTTTCGGGCGCATTCGATGACTTCCTTCACCGAGAAGCCTTCACCATTGCCAAGGTTATATACCTTGCTGCCGTTTCCGGCCCTCAGGCTCTCAAGGGCCAGTATATGGGCTTTCGCCAGGTCGGAAACATGGATATAGTCCCTGATGCAGGTCCCGTCAGGGGTATCATAATCGTCCCCGAATATCTGGACGTATTCCCTCTTCCCGAGCGCCGCCTCCATAACGATCGGCACAAGGTGGGTTTCCGGCCTGTGATCTTCGCCGATCATGCCGCTTTTATGGGCTCCGGCCGCGTTGAAATACCTTAGGCATACCGATTTTATGCCATAGGCTTCGTCGCACCATCGCAGCATCCTTTCGATGGCAAGCTTGGTATCTCCGTAAGGATTCGTGGGCAGAGTCCTGTCGGTCTCCTGTATGGGTATCCTTTCAGGTTCTCCATAGGTGGCGGCGGTAGAAGAAAACACTATGTGCTTTACTCCGTATTCCACCATTTTCTCGAGCAGGCACTGGGTCCCGTACACGTTGTTGTCGTAATACTTAAGGGGAACCGTAACGCTTTCCCCAACGAGGGAATTTGCCGCAAAGTGAATCACCGCGCTGATATCGTTCCGGGAAAAGACCTCGTCCATGAACTCCCTGTCCCTGATATCGCCCTTGTAGAACTTGCCTCCAAGGATGGCTGATTTATGTCCTTTCTGCATGTTGTCGATTATTACTATCTCCTCATTCTTAGAAAGCAGTTCCAGGGCTACATGGCTTCCGATGTAGCCTGCGCCGCCTGTTACCAGTATGCTCATAATTCCACCTCTACTTCCCTTCCGCCGTCTCCTATCTCGGAGATGTAGAAGCTGGCGTCATAGCCTATCTTTTCCCTGTAAGCTTTCCCTACGGAGTCTATGAAATTGTCTATTTTACTGTTCTCCACCAGGCTGACCGTGCAGCCGCCGAAGCCGGCGCCGGTCATGCGGGAACCCAATACGCCCTCCTGCTTTCTTGCTTCTTCCACAAGGGTATCCAGCTCCGGTCCCGTAACTTCGTACAGGTCCCTGAGGGAGTTGTGGGACTGGTTCAAAAGCTCTCCGAACAGCTTCAGGTTACCTTCTTTCAATGCCTTTACCGAGTCGATGACTCTCTGGTTCTCGTAAATAACGTGCTCCACGCGCTTTCTTATTACGTCATCGGTCAGCAGATGCTTGTGAGCCTCATATTCGGCACGGGATATATCTGCGAGGCAGGTAGCCTCCGGGAAGGCTTTTTTCAGCATTTCAAGGCCCTGCTCGCATTGGGCTCTCCGTTCGTTGTACTTGCCCTCGCCGAGGCTCCGCTTTTTATTGGTATTGGATATGACGAGGGAATACCCGTCCAGCTTTACAGGTACCAGTTCATAGCTCAGGTCGCTGCATTTCAGGAAAATGGCATGGTCCTTTTTCCCCATTGCCGATGCGAACTGGTCCATGATGCCGCATTTTACTCCCACATAATTATGTTCAGCCCTTTGGGAGATCAGGGCCATTTCGATCATATCGATCTTTTTGGTTTTGCCGTAGGCTTCATCGCCCAGGCTGACCAGGGCGACGGCGGTGGCTATTTCTATCGCCGCTGACGAGGATAAGCCGCTTCCCAGCGGGACCTTGTCATCAAACATCAAATCACAGCCAATTACCCTATAACCTGACTTTATAAGCTCATCAGCCACGCCAAGCTGGTAATTTCCCCATCTTAGACCCTTATAATTCTGAAGCTTTTCCAGTTCGGCTTCCACCATTACCTCCAGGTCAGTGGCGATAAGCCTTATTTTATTGTCCTGCCTTGGTCTTGCCAATACGGTGGACGCGAGTGTGAGAGCCGCTGGGAAGACGTATCCGCCGTTATAGTCCGTATGCTCCCCTATAAGATTTACGCGTCCGGGCGCTTTGAATATACGGATTCCGTCTGCGCTGCCGCCAAAGTATCCGATGAAGTTCCTGATCAATGTCTCATGGCTCATGTTCATGCCTCCCTTTTCGCTTCCGGCCGGTTATCCTGGCCTGAAAGTCCTCGTTTATTTTTTATTGACAAACCTTTTATATGCTTCTCTCAATTCCTGCGCTTTCTCCTCAGGAGCGGTCGGATTGCAGTGGGCCCAGGCCCCGGTTTCGCTCGAAGCGTTGAATTTTATCTTTGCCTCGGAACGCATGGGCGGGAAAAATTCTATGTGGAAATGGTATATGTCGCTGAAATCGCCGGAATTGACAGGATCCTGGTGCATGCACATCATGTACGGAAAAGGTTTGTCGAACAGAGAATCCAGCATTCCGACCGTTTCCCTGATGGTTTTCGCCAGGTTGTCCTTCTCGCGGTCACTGAACTGGGCAAGGTTCTGCTTGTGGCTCCTTCCGATAATATATACGCCGTAGGGATACTCGGTAAAGAAGGGCAATACCACGGTAAAGTCCTCGTTTTCAAATATCACTCGCTTTTCGAAATTCCTCTCCTCCCGGAGCATGCGGCAGATCAGGCATTCCCCTGTCTTATGGTGGTGCTCCCTGCATGCGTCAAGCTCCAGTTCAATTTTTTTGGGGATGAAAGAATACCCGTAGATTTGCCCGTGGGGATGGGGCATCGTGACTCCCACGACTTCGCCGCGGTTTTCGAAGATAAATATGTATTTTATTTTTTCATCCCTGCGAAGATCCTCGAATCTTTCCACCCAGAGATCCACAAGTTTCCTGATATGGCTTTCAGTAAGCTCGGGGAGAGTTATGGTATGGTTCGGCGAATAAAGTATCACCTCGCACTTGCCGTAAGCGGGTGCTGTCCTGAAAAAGTCGTTGCCGACATCATCCGGTTCAGGCGGGTTCTGCATCAGCGCCGGGAAGTCATTATCATATTTCAGGACTTCATAATCCGGAACCCGCCCTGACGACGGACAGAACGGACACCAATCCTTCGGCATCTGGGGCCGGTCCTGCCGGTGGGATGCAATCATGACCCAGTCCTTGATAAGAGGATGCCATCTTAGCTCAGCCATTTGATATCATCCTTTCTTATATATTGGAGGTGAGAACGGGTACCTGTCCCCTTTGCTCAAAATGAGTAAAAGTATACGTCCCCTATACTCATTATAGGATTGTGAGGTATGGGGGTAAATGTTACAATGTTAGTATAATATGTGTTATTGTTGACATATGGGGTAGTCGGGATGCTGGAGAAGTATTATATCTCAAAAAAAGATAATACGGATTTAAATGTTTACAGATGTGGTTTTGAAAAATGTTCTCCCGGTTACTTCTGGGGACCCGGCGTCCGGGACCATTACATAATCCACATCGTTTCGTCGGGGAAGGGAATCTATACGGTAAACGGGAAAACCTATGGTCTTGAAGCGGGGCATGGGTTCCTGATATGTCCCGGCCAGATAGTGTACTACAAGGCCGACGACAATAACCCATGGACATATTACTGGGTGGGGTTCCATGGTCTTAAGGCCGAACAGGTCCTGAAAAAGGCGGGTCTTTCAAAGGATAAACTCATTTTCAGCATGACTGAATCAGACAACCTCATTCCCAGTCTCAGCGACCTTATAAATGAAGCCCGTCATAATGTCTCGGACCTGATGCTGACCGGGCTGCTGTACCGGTTCCTGGCTTACCTGGTAAACCGGAGCGAAAATAAAACACAAGCGGGTGACAGAGTCATAGACACCACCCGCTATGTGTCAAAAGCTGTTGAATATATAGAGAAAAACTTTTCCGGAGAACTTACGGTCCAGTCGGTCGCCGACTACCTGAAAATAGACAGGAGCTACCTTTCAACCCTGTTCTCCAAGCACCTCGGGACCACGCCAAGGGACTTTATCATTAAGTACAGGATGGACAAAGCCTGCGAGCTTTTAAAGAATCCCCAGCTGAGCGTGAGCGATGTCGCAAGGTCTGTAGGTTATGAGGACCCGTTTCAGTTCTCCAAAACCTTTAAAAGCAGAACAGGCCAGTCTCCCCTGTACTTCAGGAAAAAGCTCTGATGTATCCGTGTTTTATTTGGTTTCCAATATGTACTGGTTCAGGATGGCTTCAAGCACTTCCTGGCGGCCCGAGGACAGCTGAGGTTCGCCGTGTTCGAGGGTATAAGCCTCAAGTTCCCTGAATCCGGCTTTTCCTTCAACTATGTCCTTGCCGATGCCAGTCTCATAACTCTTGTATCTTTCCTTGATAAACTTGTCGAATACTCCGTCCTCAACAAGCCTGTAAGCAACCTTCAGGCCTTTTGCGAAAGCATCCATGCCGGCAATATGTCCGTAGAACATGTCAACGGGTTCGAAGGATGCCCTGCGCACCTTGGCGTCAAAGTTAAGGCCGCCCTTGTCAAATCCGCCCATCTTCAGTACTTCATACATTGCAAGAGTTGTTTCGTAAATGTTGGTGGGGAACTGGTCCGTATCCCAGCCAAGGAGCAGATCGCCCTGGTTTGCGTCAATGCTGCCAAGCATGTTGTTAATGCGGGCTACTCTCAGATCGTGCTGGAACGTATGCTGGGCAAGGGTGGCGTGATTGGCCTCGATATTAAGCTTGAAATATGCGTCCAGGCCGTTTTGCTTCAGGAATCCGATAACTGTTGCCGCGTCAAAGTCATACTGGTGCTTTGTGGGTTCTTTCGGCTTCGGCTCAATAAGAAGCTGGCCGTCAAACCCGATTTCCTTTGCATAATCGGCAGCCATGGACAGGAATCTTGCCATATTGTCCAGCTCCAGCTTCATGTCGGTGTTCAGAAGGGTTTCATAACCTTCGCGTCCGCCCCAGAAAACATAGTTCTGTCCGCCCAGTTCCTTGGTAATTTCCATGGCCTTTTTCACCTGTGATGCCGCATATGCGAAAACTTCGGCATGGTTCGACGTAGCGGCTCCGTGGGTGAATCTCCTGTGGCTGAAAGCGTTGGTTGTGCCCCAGAGCAGTTTTACAGGGCTGTTCTTCATACGGTCCTTGATTCTCTCAACGACCAGGTCAAGCCGTTTGTTGGTCTCCCTCAACGTATCAGCCTCAGGGGCGATATCCCTGTCATGGAAGCAGAAGAAAGGCACGCCCAGTTTCTCGCAGAACTCAAAGCAGGCTTCCACTTTTGCATACGCGAGATCCATCGGGTCCTGTATATCGTCCCATGGTCTTAAGGCTGAGCCGCCCATTCCGAACATATCTCCGCCCCTTGCCTGGAACGTGTGCCAGTAAGCCACTGAGAAGCGAAGGTGTTCCTTCATTGTTTTTCCGCCGATTACTTCGTCGGGATTGTAATACTTGAAAGCCAGCGGATTGTCCGATCCCGGCCCTTCGTACGGGATTTTGCCTACCCCTTTGAAAAATTCAGACATAAATGATCCCTCCTGATAAAAATTATTAATTTAATGGCATTTAATAGCCAAAAAGCTTTCTGACCGGTATAATCGCGGCTCCCAGCGCAGAGGAGTTTTCGCCGAAACTCGATGCGAGTATTCTGCAGTTATGGGCAGGATACGTTAGGGCTGTCCTCGAAGCCTCATATCTTATAATCTCAAGCACCAGGTCCGAGAATTGCGTGAACTTCTTGCCGAGAACGATTTGCTGCGGGTTGAAAGCATTGATAAGATAGCCTATGACTTGTCCCAGGCTTACTGCGGCATCCTGGAAAATTCTCAGGCTGTGTATTTCTCCGTTTCTGGCGTTATTTATCATGTGACCGAATATATCTCCGTCATCCATGCCGGACATGGAATCCTCTGAAAACTCGGAAGATTCCCTGTATTTTGCAACCATTGCGTTGACTGAGGCTACCGCTTCAAGGCAGCCTTTTTTCCCGCACTTGCATCTGAGGGCGTTCCCGGGCACGGGAATATGTCCCACCTCTCCGGCGCTTCCCGTGGAACCTCTGTAAATCATGCCTCTCACAAAAATACCCGAACCTATGCCGGACTCGATGTTGATGCAAATAAAATCTTCCGTGCCTCTGCATATACCGAGCCAACTCTCGCAAATGGCCGAGCACATTGACTCGTTTTCTATATAAACGGTTGTGCTTAGCTTTTCTCTCAGTTTATCCTGTATGGACACGTCATTCCAGCCCATGTTTGGCGCGAGTATGATTTTTTTCGTATGTATGTCAATGAGACCCGGTATCGACAGTCCCACTCCAAGCACACACTCGGGCCTAATCTTAAGGTTCTGAATCATTGAAGAGTAAATATCGGAGATTCGGTCCACGGTTTCGTCAGGTCCCAATACGCTGTCGGTTTCATATTTCTTTTCGTAAATAACTTTTCCGGTTATATCGACTAGGATTGTATAGATGAACTTCACATCGACGTCAAATCCGAAGGAATAGTAGGAATCCGGCTTAATTTTCAGCATGGTAGGCTTCCTTCCGCCGGAAGATTTCCCTTCGCCGATTTCTTCAATATACCTGTCTTTCAGCAAAGACTTCACTATCGCGCTGATTGCCGTGGCGGACAGGCCGGTTTTCTCCGCCAGCTCGATCCGGGATATGCCTTCATTGGTCCTTATAAGCTCAAGCACAGTGGATTGGTTCATTTTTTTCAGGTACTGGTTGTTGCCTGTTTTCCTCACCTTTAGGATACCTCGTTCCGTCCGCCTGTTTCACCAGGGTTTTTAAATCAGCCTTTAGAAATTATTAAATTTAACCCTGTTCTCCGCCATCTTTTTAATCTTACTTTAATAAGTATAGCAAAAAATATGAACTGCGGCAATATCATTTCACATCGAACAGCCAAACCATTGATGAAATCTTAAGTCGCAATTACTCATCCCGATTGAATATTTTGTCGGAAAAGATCAGGGATATCAGTATGCGCTGTCGGATTGCCCTTCACCCCTGACAAGCACTGGAGTCGTGGAGA
>DUSJ01000306.1 GCA_012842645.1 Clostridiaceae bacterium
GAGCCACAGCGCGTCATCGGAGCACGCATCGTCAAGGCCGTGGACTATCTGGCTTTTGGGAGGAGTAGGAATGACAGTGGGAGATTTAAAGGACTGCTGCTCTCCGTCCGGTTCAAACCATCTTGGCTCAAAGAGGTGCAGGCCGTAGCCCTCCCAGGTTAGCGCCCGGAGCAGTTCAACAAGGCGGCTCCGGCACTTGTCCGGGTTCGAATGGGGCACCATCATCGCGTCCTGCGCGGTGTCGCGGTAACCAAGACCGACACGGCCGCCGACTTCTATGAAGGAAGTAAAGCGGGAAAACATCACGTTTATCTCGCTTTGATAGAGATTCCAGATATTGATCTCGGTATTCATTCCCTCGTTGGGAGTTTTAACTTGCAGGCAGCCGAGCTTATCATCCCAGTACTTTGCAAGGCGGGCGAAATTCTCGTCCACCTTTTCGGGAGTATAGACTTCTCTTGCGGTCTTTCCGGCATCGATCCCGCCCTCTCCGAGCATGAAAATAAGTCTCACGCTTTCCCCTGGACCGAGAGTCAAATTCTTTTTAAGGCATCCGCAGTGGTTGCCGCCATTCTGGAATGAGCCGGCGCATTCCCCGCTTTCAACAACCAAAGGATTGCGTTCTGTACGGTAGGGGCCGATAAAGCTGTCCCGCAGGCAGTCGAAACCGTCCGGCTCAAAGTTTGAAGTGAAGAACTGGAAGCCATTTTCCTCGTAATGGAGGTCGTACTCGATAATACCGTCCTCATAACGGCTTCCTGTGGCATAGAGACTCATCTGGAAGTTCTGGTTGTCCATGCTGATATGATGAAAGCTGAATTCGAAATAGGAAAATACCGAAAGGTTCCGCGTTCTGCCGCTGTTGTTCCTAAGCTTTACATCCCACAGCTCAACGGGATTGTCCATGGCGACAAAAAGCGTCTGTTCGCCGTGGATATCGCTGTAATCGCAAATATATTTTATATAGCTGAGGCCCTGGCGGCATATGTATTTCGTTTTGTCCCGGCCGACCGGCTGCCATGACAGGCTCCAGTAGTCCCCGGTATCATTGTCCCGGACATAAACGTAATGCCCAGGACCGTCCATCGGCACTCCATTGGGGCGGAAGCGCGTAATGCGGTGATACTCCGGGGTCTTGTACAGGAGGTAACCGCCGGCCGTATGGTTGAAGACGCCGTACATATCTTTGATTCCTATGTAATTCGTCCAGGAAACCGGAACATCGATTCTGTCAATAACATATTCACGGCGTTCATTGTCAAAATATCCGTACCTCATAGTAATACCGCCTTTTGCTATTTTTTCAGCAATCTTTCGCCAATCTGTTTTATAAGCCTGTGCTGCGCCGTATCATGGCATGCTTCCCATATGATGATTCCCGCAAGGTCCTTATTAAGGATATAATCGAGCTTAGCCTGAAGGGAAAGCGGATTTTCGTAGGAGATAAACCATTTGTAATACTCTGATCCCTCATCGTCGTTGAAAAGGTATGCGGCATCTTCGGTATCGTCGTATTCGAAATGCCAGCCGGAACCAAGATGTCTGAACCGTCCGTCCAAATGCCAGCGCCCGTCCTTAAGGCGCAGGTTATATCCGCTTACGGCACCGGATTCAAATTCAGCAATTTCTTTTTGGGATATTTCAGGGCCGGCAGGTCTGAAGGTCTCGACAGGCTGGCCGATAACCCTGCCCTCAGGAGCCGATTTCATCAGCATTGTATAGCCGTACAGCGGAGTGCCGATACAAAGTTTCTCGGGCGGCATTCCCATGTCCAGAAAATGCCTGACGATTTTTCTTGTGCCTGACAGGCTGCTTGAATGACCTGTCACGCCGTCCCAGACACCGGCAAGATCATAAGTCATAATGTTGATACAGTCCAGCCATTTGCCGGCGGCAGCCCAGCCGCTGCAGACACTCCCGCTTGATCCGGCAGCGCAGGCCGTAAGCTTTTTTGCATTCTTCCCGAATGCTTTGTCCATTTCTGTACGAAGCTCTTTTACCAACTGGGCAAAGTTTTCGCTGTCCTCATCGGCCGTGCTCCATACAGGACATCCCTGGTCGTCTTCTCCTGCCGCAGGGCGGTCACAGCCCGGATATTCCCAGTCAATGTCGATCCCGCCTATCCAGGGATAATTTTTTATAAGCTCAATGCAGCTTTGGATAAATGAAGCGCGGCCTTCCCGGGTATATGCCATTTCCGAAAAATACCCGCATCTTGTCCACCCGCCTATGGAAATCATTATGCAAACATTCGGGTATTTTTTGCCGAAATATTCATACTGGGCAAAATGGTTTTTTAAAAGGCCCGGGATGACTGTACTTTCCTCTTTTGCTTCCATGTCGAACTCCGGGTACATTGGGGTGATCCGGAATTTTTTGCGCGCGGGTTTCCCCGATGCGCGTCTTTCAAAGGAAGTTTCCGAACTGCCGTCAGCCGGCTCTACTGCCCAGAAAGCATGATTTATACAGTTTACGTCGTTCCATGGGATTCCGGAGACTTCTCCGTGTGAAGGGGCATTGCACGAGCCAAGTTTCCAACCGGCGAAGTATGCCGTAACCAGTTTTGAAGCCATCGGACATTTCCCTTCTTAAAGGACAATTTTTCATTTTTATTATAGATTCGATTCCTGCCCTCAACAATTAACCTTGCTTAAGTCGACAAAATCGTTCAAAAAAGCGCAATGACATACAACCGGCTCCAGGTCTTTCTTTTAGCCCTCTGTGATATTATATGGATAAGCCGGGGCAGAAGTTTAACTGCCGGATTAACCATTTATGGGGGATGAATCATGATTATCAGGAAAACTTTGCCGGAAGAAAAACGGCGCGTCAATGAAATCTTCGCAATTGCTTTTGAACAGCCCCTTGATGAAAACAATCCGCCTATACGGGATAGCGCTATGACCTGGGCCGCGTTCACGGACGATATGCAAATGATGAGTACCGTGACATTCACGGATTTTAATGTGAATTTTGACGGCAGCACCTGTAAGATGGCCGGAGCCGGAGGTGTTGCAACGTTACCGCAGTACAGGCGGTGCGGCGGGATACGCGGTTGCTTTACGAAAGCGCTTCCCGAGCTGTATAAAGACGGATATGATTTTTCCTTCCTGTTTCCGTTTTCCACTTCATATTACCGCAAGTTCGGTTATGAAAGCTGTGTAAGAAAATACCGGACGGTTGTGGATCTTGGCCTGCTGGACCCTCCTAAAGCCGAAGGCCGCCTGGTTCTTGCAGAATGCGGATCTGACTTTTCCGGGGCGGTGAAAACCATTGACGCCGCATGGGAAAACTAATACAACATGGCGGTACGGCATGGTGATGAATATTATTCCTGGGTATCAAAGTGCAACCCGGCCGTAACGCAGGAGTTCACTTACATATATTTCAGCAAAAACGGCACGCCCAAAGCCTATACCACTTTCCGCAAAGCCGATGAGCCCGATGGAAGAAATCTTGTCTGCAAACATTTCTGCTTTACGGATAAAGAGGGCTACAACGGATTGATGAATTTGTTCAGGAGCTTTGCCTCCGATCACCGCTTCGTAAAATTCGATCTTCCGGCGGATGCCGGCATGCTCTATCTCATGCCGGAATGGTCTCTTGGGGCAGTTAAGTGGACCGTGCTTCCTGCGGGAATGGTAAGGGTCATAAACGTAAAATCAGTGCTTGAAAAGGCCCGCTATCTCGGAAGCGGGCATATCGTCCTGAAGATAACCGATAAAATCGTTCCGGAAAACTGCGGCTGTTTCGAGGTCCGGTTTACCAATGGTCGGGCAGACTCCGTGAGCCAGACCGGAGACACGCCCGATGCCGTTCTTGATATTTCCGCTTTCTCCGCCCTTATTGCAGGAGTATGCCGGTTTGAGGAAGCGGACGGCCGCCTGGAAGGTTTTGAGATCATGAACAGGGATGCATGCTTTGACTGTGTTTTCTATCAAAAGCAGCTGATGATCAGGGATTATTTCTGACAGAATAAAATATGATGGGCTGAATCCTGTATAATACGGGATTCAGCCCTTGTTTTATCATTTGATTGTTGACAGTTCAGTTTTCTCTGCAGTTCAGGACTATTATTTGCCCAGGTATTCCGCCAGCTGCCTGTTGGCTTCATTGACAAGGGTGTTTATGCCTGCGCTTTCAAGCTTCTGGAGGAATTCGGGAAGCACGGCGTCGGGATCGACAGCGCCGCTCATCAGGTTGAATGCGTACTGGGCATAGACGTTAGCGATTGCAGCTGCCTCAGTCTCGCATTTTGACGAGTCAAAGATGAATCCTCCGTAAGGCAGGGTCTCAGCTGAATTGTAGTATGCTGCAAAACGGGTCCAGAAATCGGGGCCCTGTTCCTTGGTCGGCGGCAGAATACGGACATTTCCTACGCCATTGGTCCAAGGAGAGTAGTTCTGACGATTCTCCGGTATGAAAGAAATGGTGCCGTCATTGTTGGTGGTGTAAGTAAATCCTTCAACACCGTAGTTGACGTAAGTCATGACCTTGGGATCGGTGTTGAGAAGATTCAGGAACATAAGCGCGCGCTCGGGATTCTTTGATGTCTTGGAGATTGCCATCATGGCGCCCTGGCCTGATGTGCAGTCCATGTACGGCGCAGTCTCAGGAACCATGCGTACATCTATGCCGCGTGCTTTTGAGAAGTCCAGTTCACAGCCGAATGCATAGGACTGGGTACCGATGAGGTACTGGCCGCTGTTTTGGGTCGAGGTGCGGTAGTCGTTGGCGGTCGCTACGTTCTGGCAGCTCGGAGAAATAAAGCCTTTCTGTGCGTAGTAATATGTTCTCTTCGCGAACTTCTTAAATTCCTCGGTGGCATACTTGTTAACGATTTTATTGCCAAGGTCCTTGGACGGATGCTCTGCGTCATAGTAGAAGGAGAGAACGTTTCCGCCGCTGAGGTCGCCGGTGATGATGGAAGAATGGGTTACCATCCTTTCAAGGACAGCCGGTTCGATGAGCAACGGATAGAAGTCAGCCCCTTTAGCTTCTTTTGCTTTGCGGAGCATTTCTTCAAACTCGTCGGAGTAATAGTCAAGACCTTTTGCGCAGACAGCGTCCACATCATAGCCAAGTTCTGCGAGGAGGGTGCCGTTTACATCCCAGCAGTTCTGGGTCGCGGTATCTTTCAGACCCGGAACGGCATAGATACCCATGCCTTCGCTGCCGTTGGTCTTTGCGCATTCCCAGATACCCCCGGGAATAATATTGAGCAGTTCGGGAGCATACTTGGGAAGCAGGTCGTCAAGCTTTACCCAGTAGCCGTCGCGGGCATACTTGTTATACTCGTTTGCGGACCAGTTGCAGGTGAAGTAAATGTCCACATCATCGCCGCCCGCAAGAGCTGTGACGACTCTTTGATCAAAGTCGCCCCATGTGCCCCAGATAGGAACGAGGGTGACATTGATCTTGTCTTTCAGGTAAGCGTTGAGCTCCGCCATTACCTTTTCCGATGCTTCAGGGGTGACAGTGCTGCCATGGAACCACATTTTCAGGGTGACGGGCTCCAGGGTGTTTCCAGAGGCAGTCTGAGTCCCGGCAGTATTAGCATTGTTGTTCGTTCCGGATGTATTGCCGGTTGTTCCGGATGAATCTGCAGCGGGTTTCTCAGTGTTGCCGCAGGCGCAGAAAGTGAGTACCATTACAAGAGCAATCAGTAATGACAGGATTCTTTTCATTTACTTTTCCTCCTTTTTACTTGGTTTTATGCCAATCAGCCTTAAGCTGTATCAGCCCTTGACAGATCCGATCGTGAGACCGGCGACGATATAACGCTGAAAGAAAGGATATGCGCAGGCAATGGGTACAACGATGAGAACAACCAGGGCCATGCGGAGAGTATGGGTCGGCGCGCGCATAGATTCCATAATCGCGGCAGTTCCCATTTGTCCGGCCATTCGGTTCAGGTAATCAACATTGTTCTGAAGCTCCATCAGAAGCGCCTGCAGCGGCTGCAGTGCCTTATTCTGCCTGATATACAGCAGTGCCTGGAACCAGTCGTTCCAATATGCGAGAGCGTTCAGAAGCGCAATGGTTGCGATGCCCGGTTTTGCAATGGGAAGCACTACCCGGCAAAGCGTTGAATATTCGCCGCTGCCGTCAATCGTTGCCGCTTCGATGAGTTCGAGAGGCACCGAGGTCTTGAAGAAAGTGCGCATGACGATTATATTGAACGGGCTTACCAAGAGCGGGACAATGAGCGCCGCGTAATTTTCGCTCAGGTGAAGGACCTGTTTCGAAATCATATAGGTCGGCACCAGGCCGCCGCTGAAAATCATGGTGAAGAAACTGAAGAACGTAAAAAACTTTCTGTACTTAAAATCCGGACGATACAGCGCATAGGCGTAAAGAGCGCACATCGCTGTGCTGAGAATCGTTCCGACTGCGGTTATGTAAATGCTGTTTAAGAACGAGCGCCAGATCTGCGGCAGTTTTTCGAACGCATAGGAATAGGTGGATGTGCTCCATTCCAGGGGGATAAAGGAATAACCTATTTCCTTTATGGATGCTTCGGAGGAGAACGAAATAATGATGACGAAAATAAAGGGGATTATACAGCACACCGAGAAAGCGAACAGAACAATGTGCATTATGATTCTGCTTTCTATACTGGCTGTGTTGAAACTGTAATGCTTTTTCATGGTCATAGGTTCTCCCCCCTTTAAAACAGTGAGCTGTCTGAATCGATTTTCTTTACGACGGCGTTTGCCCCGAGGATGCAGAAGAATCCGACCACACTCTGGAAAAGGCCTGCAGCAGTGCTCTGGC
>DUSJ01000307.1 GCA_012842645.1 Clostridiaceae bacterium
CATCACGGTGACCGGGTGCGAGAACGTTATAACGAAAAGACACTTCGAGGTCATGAAGGACGGCGCTATCCTCTGCAACGCAGGGCATTTCAACGTGGAAGTCAGCATACCCGACCTGGAAAGCTTGGCGGCCGATATCAGGGAATGCCGGAAAAATATCGTCGGCTACACGATGAAGGATGGCCGCAGGCTTTATCTCCTTGGTGAAGGAAGACTGGTCAACCTGGCATGCGGTGACGGGCATCCTGCCGAGATCATGGATATGAGCTTCGCGGTACAGGCCATGAGCGCCCTGTATATTCTTGAGAACAGGGGCAGGCTTAAACCCGGAGTCTTCGACATACCTCCCGAGATAGACGAGAAAATATCAAGGCTTAAACTCCAGAGCCTTGGAATAGAGATCGACACCCTTACCGAGGAACAGAAGAGATACCTGAACAGCTGGCAGTTGTAATGTGCACAGGGACGGAGACTTTTGCACATTTTTACGCATGAGGTACGGATTCATTCACACATAATAAACAGGGGCAAGGCTGCGAGCCTGCCCCTTTGATTTTCTTCGTTTAATCCCTGATCCTGATATTTCCTGACGTGGTTTTTATATTGATGGGGTAAGTCCCTGCTCCGTGACTTCCACGCAGGCTTTTTTTGCCCGAGTGTTCATCATCAAGGTCAAAATCGCAGTCTATATCTCCCGAGGCCACCGAGCAATCAATGGTGAAGTCTGAATATGACGGGATCCTGAGCTCAGTATTGCCGCTCAATACGCTGATGTCAATGCTGCCGATCAGCTTTTCCAGCGTAACGCTGACATTGCCCGAAGTGGATTTCGCATTCAGTCCGCCATTAAGACCATTGATGGTAGTGTCCCCCGAAGTGCTGTTCACAGATAAAGAATCGCATTCCATATCATTTATATAATTGTTGCCCGAACTGCTTATAAAAGTGACATCTCCTCTGACTGTCATGGATTTAAGCTTTTTGTCTCCTGATGATGATTTTATATATGCTTCCTTTGCTTTCAGCTTTTCAATATTGATGTTGCCTGAGGACGAAACGATACTCAGATCGTCATCAAGCGCAATGTCCTCAAGCCTTATGTCGCCCAATGTGAGCTTTACATGAAGGCTGTCAAGTTCAAGTCCGTAAGAGGTAAGGTTGCCCGCTGCTCCCTCGTAGATGATCCTGCCCCTGAAATCCTCAGGAATACTTATATCAAGATTCAGACTGCCGGAAAAATGCGTAATGCTTAAACTTTCCCTCTGTTCCCTTATGATCAGGCTGCTTCCGTCCCTGAAGACCTCAAGCTTCGGTACAGCCTTTTCGCTGGTTGTCCAGACTGATCCTTTCAGGGATGCATGGACCTTGTTGTCCGGGGATACCTTTATGATTGTATCCGCTACCTTAACCTGTATTTTGATACTTTCAGCCGAACCGGGGTCTATATCCTTATAATTATCCACGTCATACTTTTCCCCGATCCCGAAAATCCCGCGTCCTATTTCATAAGTCACACTGAATCCAAGTATTGAAAAAACAGCCATGGCAATAAATACTCCCATTATTATTCTGACGGCTCTAAAAGAACCCGGATGGCCCCGTTTTACTGGCGGCTGCTTCGGGGGCTTCCCATAACCGCGCCTTTGCTTGATCGCATAGGCAAGAGTAACCGGGTCTCCCAGCGAGATGCAAATTTCTTCCTCGGTGCGTCCCTTTGCCAGTTCGCTGTCAAAAAAATCCCGGTATTCGCTTACTATTTCGGTTCTGTCTTCAGCCGGTATATCATTCAGGGCGTCATACAGCGCCATGAGATATTCGGAGCGAGTCATGAGAACACCACCTAAGGAAAACACTGTTACAGGGCATTGAAAATCGGGTAATCCCTGAGAACCATCTTGAATATATCAGAGACTCGATTGTGCTTCAAGGAGTTGAAGAATAGTTTAATTGACCTCTAATTTATTTCTAATTCTGCGCAATGAATAATCCGCCTGTCCCCAATACTCAAAATGAGTAAAAGTGTACGTCCCCTATACTCACTGGCAGATGGCGGAATAGAGGGTGACGGTATTGCGGCCTTTCTGCTTGGACGCATAGAGAGCCTTGTCAGCCGCTTCTATAAGCGCGATGGGGCTTCTCCCGTCCACGGGGTATGTAGCGACCCCAACCGAAACAGTTATGTTGGGATTGGATTTGCTCTGTATCAATTCCCTGAACCGGTCTGCAATGACAAATGCCTTTACCGAAGGAGTGTCAGGCAGGATAACGATAAACTCGTCGCCACCGTAACGGCCGACAATATCGTCCTGGCGGAAAGATGTCTTCGCCAGGCTGGCCAGGGCCTTTATGCACAGGTCGCCATGCTGGTGACCCATGGTATCATTGATATGCTTGAACATATCTATATCAAACATCAGGATGGACAGATTGGACCGGGGAGAACGCTCAAGGAGGTTCTCAAGCTTTTCCATAATGGCCGATTTTATAAGAAGCCCCGTCATGCTGTCCGTTTTAGACTTCTCCAAAAGTTTCCTGTTGGATTTTTCGATAGCCTCAACCCTCCTGATCACCTCGGCATGTATGGATGCGTTCATTCTCTTCAGCGATTCGGAAGTTTCCTGGTAATCCCTGAAAAATTTGCCCAGGGTGTTTTTGTAAACATATGCGGCGCAGCAGGAATAGCCAAGCGCAAGCAGAACCAGGGCTTCATACGAGAGCATCCGCTGATACAGCCATAACCCGGTCGCAGAAGATAATATGAACATGCCTGCATAGCCGTTCATATGGGTCTTTTCCCTGTGGAACATGTTGTTTATGAGCAGGACGAGGTTGATTACCAGGAAAATGAGCGTAACGAAGCACATGGCCGCGAACAGGTGGACGTAAATGTCAGGCGCGGAAAGAACATATCCCAGCCCCGCAAAAACGAAGGGCATGACTGCGAACAGCCTGACTATGTTGAACCTCTCAGGTATAAGCAGCACGAAGGAACAGTCCATTATCAGCAATATATGTGATAGAATCAATAGTGACGC
>DUSJ01000308.1 GCA_012842645.1 Clostridiaceae bacterium
CTCATTAACGCTCCTGTTTTACATCAGCCCATGACTACCTGTACTTCGTGCTCCCTGCCGTCGTTGAACACCGGGAGGATATTGCCTTCTATAGCTTTTCCGTCAACAGTTATGGACTTTATTCCCTTCTCCACATGATCAGGGTTGGATATCCTGATCACATACGTGGAGCCCCTGAACTTGCGTCTGACAGTATAGCCGCTCCACTCGGCAGGTATGCACGGATTGACCCTCAGCCCGCTGAAATAGGGCTGGATGCCCAGTATCCACTGAGATATGGTCACGAATGTCCATGCCGCTGTACCAGTAAGCCAGGAGTTCTTGGCCTCGCCGGGTCTTACGGCATCCTTGCCCGCTATCATCTGGGAATAAACATATGGCTCTGTTTTATGTATGTCACTTATGTCCTCGATATATGACGGGGTGAACTTCTTATACAGCTCAAAAGCCCTGGTCCCATGGCCGAGAACTGTTTCCGCGCAGATGATCCATGGGTTGTTGTGGCAGAATATGCCCGCATTTTCCTTGTACCCGGGAGGATAAGAGGTTATCTCGCCGAGGTTCTTGTCGTACTTGGTGTACGCAGGATTGTGCAGCACTATGCCATATTCGCATTCAAGGCGTTCTTTGACCGACTGCAGGGCTTTCCCGGCATAGCCGTTCTCGACTCCTATACCGGCCATTATGCAAATGCCCTGGGGCTCTATGTATATCTGTCCTTCGTTATTTTCCCTGCTTCCTACCTTATTGCCGAAAGCATCGTATGCCCTCAGGAACCATTCGCCGTCATAACCGTATTTATATATCCTCTCCTTCATCTCTTCAACGGCCTTCTCGGCCTGTTCGGCCTCTTCGGTGAAGCCTTTGTGCCTGAGGAGATATGCGTAGTCGGGGCCGACGAATACGAACAGGCCTGCGATGAAAATGCTTTCGGCTACGCGTCCGTCGGGATCGCCATATGTCTGGAAGGACTCGTCGGGCGTGGTTGAGAAGCAGTTGAGATTCAGGCAGTCATTCCAGTCAGCGCGGCCAATCAGGGGAAGTCCGTGGGGACCGAGATTATCGGTCACATGGCGGAAGGAACTTCGCAGGTGTTCCAGCAACGTGTCAGTATCATTGGGATTGGTATCGAAGGGAACCTGCTCGTCCAGGATGGAGAAGTCCCCTGTCTCCTTTATGTAAGCAGATGTGGCCAGGATGAGCCATAGAGGATCGTCGTTGAAACCGCCGCCGATATCATGATTACCCTTCTTGGTAAGTGGCTGGTACTGGTGATAGCAGCCTCCGTCCCTGAACTGGGTCGCTGCAATGTCCAGTATCCTTTCCCTTGCTCTTTCAGGAATCTGGTGGACAAATCCGAGAATATCCTGGTTGGAATCCCTGAATCCCATACCGCGTCCAATACCGGACTCAAAATATGAAGCACTCCTGGACATATTGAAAGTGATCATGCACTGATACGGGTTCCAGATATTGACCATCCTGTTGAGCTTTTCATCGCCACTCTCAAGGTTATATACTGAAAGAAGATCATTCCAGTATTTCTTAAGCTCCGCAAGAGCCTGGTCCACCTGTCCGGTGGTCTTGAAGCAGGCCTGCATCTCTTTGGCTTTAGTCTTGTTTATAATATTATGGGATTCCCATTTTTCCGAGTCGTCATTTTCCACATAGCCGATCATGAATATTATATCCTTCTCTTCGCCCGGTCCGAGGCTCAGACTGAAATAGTGGGACCCAACGGGCTGCCAGCCTGCTGCCACGGAATTGTACGCTTTCCCCTCAAGTACTGCCTTCGGGGCGTCGGTTCCGTTATAAAGACCGATAAAGGATTCCCTGTCGGTGTCAAAACCGTCGACGGGAGTATTTGACCAGAAGAAAGCGTAATGGTTTCGGCGTTCCCTGTACTCGGTCTTATGGTATATGGCGCTGCCTTCTATTTCAACCTCGCCGGTGGAAAAATTCCTCTGGAAATTGGTCATGTCGTCATAAGCGTTCCACAGGCACCATTCAACGAATGAAAACAGCTTTATATCCTTTTTGCCGGCTGTCGTGTTCTTTATTGTCAGTCTTGTGACTTCCCCGCTGAAGCCCAGGGGAACAAAAGTCAGCTGGCTTACGGACACACCGTTCCTCTTCCCTGTGATCCTGGTATATCCAAGGCCATGCCTGCATTCATAGGATTCAAGGTCCCTTTTCACCGGCATCCATCCGGGGGTCCAGACATCTCCGCCGTCATTGATATAGAAATATCTTCCGTTACAATCCACAGGAATGTTGTTGTAACGGTAGCGGGTGATCCTTCTCAGCCTGGCGTCCTTATAAAAGCAGTAGCCGCCCGACGTGTTGGATATGAGGCTGAAGAACTCAGAGTTTCCAAGGTAGTTGATCCATGGATAAGGCGTGTTTGGGGTGGTAATCACATATTCCTTATTCGCATCGTCAAAATAACCGAATCTCATGTTTTTTCTCCTTTCTCTGCCGGTTCAGCGCATGATTTTCTTCTTATGAACTCAACATCGATCACGTATTCGATGTAACAGGTCGATTTTTCCTCCACCATGTCTTTTACGGCCTCCACCGCTTTCTGGGCTATCTTGTAAAAGGGTATCCTGACAGTGGTCAGCTGAGGCTGCACCAGGGATGCTGCCTGGGAATCGTCATAGCCGATTATGGATATATCCTCCGGCACTCTTATGCCATGTCTTCTGAACGTTTCCGCCGCGGCTATGGCCATATCGTCGTTGCAGGCAATCATCGCAGTAGGAAGCTTTCCAAGTTTTATCATCTTTGTGACCGCATTTTCGGTCTTGCTCCTGATAAAATCGCCTTTTAAGCAATACTCTTTCCTTACAGGCAGTCCGTGGGCCGCCATCCTTTTCCTGAACTCATCCTTGCGCAGAAATCCTGAATAAGCGGTGGTACGGCCTTCTATAAGCCCGATCTCCCTGTGACCAAGGGAAACAAGCTCATCAACGCACTCATCCATTCCTTTTCTGTCATCGGAATTGATAACTGTGATCTTGCCGTCAGAGGGCATGATCTGTTTTATCTCGGCCGGATCATAATCGACAATTACAAGAGGATTGCTTATTTTTGATATCACGGACTTGATTGCTTCGTTTTTCTCCGTTCCTATTATTATCCCCGCATCGATACGCCTTTGCATGAAGGTCTGCTGTATTCGCCTGCAGTCGTCGGGATTGTAGATCGTATGAACCAAAACATAATAGCCCTTATAGTTGCCAGTATCCACAACCGCTTCAACAAAGGGCCCGAAATAACTGTTGCCATATATTCTCTGGGGATTTTTCTGATCATATACAGAAAACAGGAATAATCCTATGGTATCGGTCCTTTTTCCTGCCAGAACTCTCGCGGACATGTTCAGCTCAAAGTCGTACTTGTTGATTACTTCCATTACTTTTTTGCGTGTTTCCTCGGGTACATTGGCATAGTTGTTCAATACCCTTGAGACCGTACTCCGGGAAACACCTGCAAGTTTCGCAATTTCTTCACTCTTCATGGTGCACCTCTTGTTATGAACGCGCGTTTATATTCTGATTATAAACCATTTGTTTCCTGTCGACAAGGGAAAAAAAATAACTTATGACACTTTGTCATATTCCCTGAAACAAGCGATACAGACCTATTGACTGCTATCGGCTGACGTTTCGGCGGTTGTTGATTACTCGGCTCGATTCATGTTAGAATTAGCTGTTATCATCAACATCATCGAGGGTTTTGTCGTATTATGGGCAGATATTTTATATTAATAATTTACCTTGCTTTCATCAGTCTTGGGCTTCCTGACTCGCTGCTGGGAGCGGCCTGGCCCGCCATGAAGCTCGACATTGGCGCTTCCCTTGAAGCTGCCGGGATTGTGTCTATGACAATCACGTTTGGCACTATCATTTCCAGTTTGCTGAGCGAAAAACTTATAAAACGTTTCGGAACAGGAAAGATAACTTTCGCAAGTGTTTTATCGACTGCCGTCGCTCTTCTTGGTTTTTCCGTCTCAGGATCCATTATATGGCTTATTGCATTCGCTGTTCCTTTGGGATTAGGCGCAGGTTCCATAGACGTGGGCCTCAACAACTTTGTGGCTCTTCATTACAGGGCGCATCACATGAGCTGGCTGCACTGTTTTTGGGGAGTTGGCGCGACTTTGGGACCGGTCATTATGTCCATGTGCATCAAGTCAAACAACGGCTGGCGGAGCGGTTACCTGATCATCAGTATGATCCAGTTCGTCATGGCCGCCATCCTGCTCCCGTCCATACCCGTCTGGAGCAGGATACCTGAAAATACCGATCCTGAAGAACCTATGGAAAACACGTTCCTTGATGAGTCCAACGGAAACGGTGCGTTCAGGGTAAAGGGACTGATACTGTCGCTGACAGTTTTTCTTTTTTATTGCGGCATCGAGACCACGACCGGCCTGTGGGGGAGCAGTTATCTTGTAAACGTTAAACATATGGATCCGGCAGACGCTGCCCGCTGGATATCGCTCTATTATGCAGGAATTACCCTGGGAAGATTTGTCGTTGGATTTATTACCATGAAGCTAAGCAACCGGGACCTGATCCGCTGGGGTCAGGTCATAATCCTGACAGGCATTGCTTTGCTGCTTCTGCCCCTGCCCTTGCAGGTATCAAACTCCGGATTCGTGCTTATCGGGCTTGGCTGCGCTCCCATATTCCCCTCAATGATCCATGAAACACCGAATCGCTTTGGGAGAAGCAATTCACAAAAAGTCATAGGCCTGCAGATGGCCTTCGCCTATATAGGCAGCGCAGGTCTGCCGCCCCTTACAGGTTTCATAGCGGCCAGAATGACCATAAAAATTTTCCCTTATTTTCTGGCCGCATTTGCCCTGATAATGCTCATATCCACCGAGCTGATCAACTCGATTATGCAAAAACGGCGAATATTAAAGGCATCATGATATCCGACTATACGTAATTGGTAAAAGTGACGTTGTTATTTAAAACGGGGCTGTCTTAAAAATATACTGACAGCATGGTGTTCAGATCTGGACAGCATGCTGATAGCAAATTATAAGACAGCCCCTTACATGCTTCGTTCAGGATGACACATGGTACCAATACCTGCCCCGCCTTAGGCCTGCATGGTCAGGATCGGCTCTATCTGCCTGCCTTCGAGGGCAAGCTCTATGGTCGGCACGATCATCCTGAATTTTGCCACCAGGCTTGCCGGCTTCTTGACAGGGTCATCCTGCCCGAATGGCACAAAATATATGTTCTTGGTGTTTAAAAGGCTTCCTATGTTCCTGGCATTGCCTGACAGGCCGTCGTTTGTCGCAATGGCCAGAACCACGGGCATCTGGTTCCTCAGGTGGGCTTTTACC
>DUSJ01000309.1 GCA_012842645.1 Clostridiaceae bacterium
CTATGCAACTGTTATAGCAACTGCATCTGAAGGGTATTATGTGGCCAGCATGACCGGAACTGGCAATGACGAGTCTCCCGAAGGGGCTGAAAGTTATACATCCACATTCAAGATGAATGAGGACCGTAAAGTTAATGTAGTATTTGCAAAAAAGACGTATATAGTAAACGTTGAATCAGATAACCAGTTATGGGGTTCCGTAGCAGTTAACGGCGGTACCAGCGCCACCGTGGAATACGATGGAAGTGTAACATTGACAGCAACGGCATCTGATGGATACAGATTTGTCGGATGGATGGAAGGAAATAAGCTTATCAGTGACGAAACACCTTATGAACTTACCAATATAACGTCAAACCTTGACATAGTTGGTGTATTCGAAGAAGAACCTGCTGAGTCCACGCCCGAGCCTACGCCCTCACCCTCACCTGCACCCGTGACATATTATACCCTTAATGTTGAAGTTGAAGGGCCCGGAAGTGTTACTCCTGCATCAGGATCCTTTACGGCAGGCAACAGGGTTGTGCTGTTACCCACTGCAAACGAGGGAGCCCGGTTCGTAGGATGGTTCGGCGAGAACGGTTCTGAGGTTGATGCCAATAACGGTATAATTATGAATGGCAACAAGAATCTGATCGCCCGGTTTGAACTAATTGCTGCTGAAGAAGCAGAAGAAGAAACAGAAAATGTTGAAGAATTCACGGATGAAACCGTGCCGGAATCCGGGAATATAAATGACGCAGAGGAAGAAGAAGTAGTAGTAACTGAACAGGAAGTAACGGACCAGGAAGTACCGTACGATGGACCGGCTCTGCCGCAGACCGGCGGTATTCCGATGGAAGTCCTGATGGGAGCAGGATTAACACTCGTAACAGCAGGCTGCTCTTTACTGAAAAAGAAGAAGGAAGATGAGGAATAAATCCTTAGTTGTAAAAAGTAAAAACAAGCAGTGAACGGTTCCATGTCTCACACCTCGAGACATGGAACCGTTTTTTTCTTGCAGTTTTAATTTAATAACATTTGATGTGACATAATTGTGACAAATTATGGATATACTTAAAACGGGACAAGTCATTATAGGGCAATACGATCACAACACGGCATACCCGAGAAGGAGCCCCGGTTTCTGTATACCGACAAAATTGTTGTGTGAGCTGGTTGATTCCGACAGCCGGAGCAGATGAAGAAGCAGAAGACGCATCACAGGAAGAAGCATCCGAAGACGAACCCGTACCGATACCAAATACTTGATCGCAAATCCGGAATCAGAAAGAAGCAACACATTACCAGGACGTACTATATAACTGGCCAGCTCTTTTGCAGAAGACAGGGGGCGATTCAATGTCTCAACCGTGAGACAGAGAATCGTCCCTGTGTCTTTGCCGTAACATTAGGTAAAAGTCAGCTTGACAATTTTAAATGGTCGGTGATACAATATTTTAGCGTGCAAACGTGGAGGTTTGCATGTTTTATAGTGTTGCGCTCAGATTACGCGTATTCCGGAGGAATTATCGTGATTGAACTGCTGAAAACCAGAGACAAGGTTATTGGCGCAAAGCAAACCAGGAAGCTTGCCGAACAGGGCAGGCTCAAAACGGTTTTTATAGCCAATGACGCCGACCAGAGGGTCGTGGGGCCAATAAAGCAGATTTGTGAGAGCAAAGGTATTACCGTTTACTATGTCGACACTATGAAACAGCTTGGAAAGGCGGCCGGCATCGATGTGGGAGCCGCCGTGGCAGGAATACTGGATAATTGACGGGATAGACGTATTATTACGCCATCGCGTATGAAGTACGATATCTATAAACAATTCTGGTCAGGGAGGTGAAGCAGAGGATGCCAACATTTAACCAGTTGGTCAGAAAGGGCAGAAAGAAGGTTTTGTACAAATCAACCGCACCGGCTTTGCAGACGGGTTTCAATACCCTGAAGAAGAGAGTCATCCATATGAGCTCTCCGCAGAAGAGAGGAGTTTGCACTGTTGTCAAGACAGTAACCCCCAAGAAGCCTAACTCGGCTCTTCGCAAGGTTGCAAGGGTGCGCTTGACAAACGGAACCGAAGTGACCGCATACATTCCCGGTATCGGACACAACCTGCAGGAACATAGCGTTGTGCTGATAAGGGGCGGGCGTGTCAAGGATCTGCCAGGCGTAAGGTACCATATCATCCGCGGAACGCTGGATACAGCGGGTGTGGCCAACCGTATGCAGGGCCGTTCGAAGTATGGCGCAAAACGCGCGAAGAAAAAGTAATTATCCATATACAGGACGAATCAACGTGTAAGACGTTGTTATCATATAGATTCTAACGTTTTGCACTGACGAGCCCGGGGTAATCGGGCCGAGTACCTGTGATACCGGGTCTGTTGTACCCGCAGTTATCATGCAAAGGAGGGAAGAGGAGTGCCAAGAAGAGGACATACACCAAAAAGGGATGTTTTGCCCGATCCTATTTACAATGATAAGATCGTTTCAAAGCTTATCAACACAATCATGAAGGACGGCAAGAAAGGTACAGCCCAGAAGATATGTTATGGTGCCTTCGACATAATCAGGGAGAAGACCGGCAAGAATCCCCTTGAAGTATTCGAAGAAGCAATGAATAACATTATGCCCGTACTTGAGGTCAAGGCAAGAAGAGTGGGCGGTGCTACCTATCAGGTCCCCATGGAAGTAAGACCTGAAAGGAGACAGGCTCTTGGTCTGCGCTGGCTTGTCGGCTTTGCCAGGAAGAGAAGCGAGCGTACCATGAAAGAAAGACTTGCCGCAGAAATACTGGATGCGACGAACAATCTTGGTGCGGCTGTCAAGAAAAAGGAAGATACTCACAAGATGGCCGAGGCCAACAAGGCGTTTGCTCATTACAGGTGGTAATTTTTATCGCAGCAAACATCGCACCAATTAATCGGAAGGAGGGTATCGATGCCCAGAGACTACAGCCTGGAAAATACACGAAACATAGGTATAATGGCACACATAGACGCAGGCAAAACCACCACCACCGAAAGGATCCTGTTTTATACCGGACGTACCCACAAGCTGGGTGAAACCCATGAGGGCAACGCTACAATGGACTGGATGGAACAGGAGCAGGAAAGAGGTATCACCATTACTTCCGCTGCTACGACAGCTTACTGGAGAGACTGCAGGATTAATATCATCGACACGCCCGGACATGTTGACTTCACTGTTGAGGTTGAGCGGTCGCTGCGTGTGCTTGACGGTTCGGTAACGCTTTTCTGCGCTAAAGGCGGAGTAGAGCCCCAGACCGAGACCGTATGGAGGCAGGCAGACAAGTATGGCGTACCGCGTATAGCATAT
Source organism: Clostridiaceae bacterium (assembly GCA_012842645.1). Taxonomy (GTDB): domain Bacteria; phylum Bacillota; class Clostridia; order DSM-8532; family DSM-8532; genus DTU059. The sequence continues at coordinate 3,325 of DUSJ01000309.1, forward strand.
GTCAACAAAATGGATATAATGGGCGCCGATTTCTACAACGTCATCAGGATGATGAAGGAAAGGCTTCATGCCAATGCGGTCCCCATCCAGCTGCCCATAGGCAGGGAAGATCATTTTGAAGGCATAATCGACCTTGTCAAAAACAGGGCGTATTTTTACAGGGATGATCTCGGAAAGCAGATCGATGAAATGGATATACCTGAAGATATGAAGGCGCTTGCCGAAGAGTACAGGTTCAAGATGATCGAATCCATCGCGGAGCTTGACGAGGAACTCCTTACAAAGTACCTTGAAGGCGAAGAGCTGACCGAAGCCGAGATTAAAGCAGGAATCAGGAAAGCTACCATCACGAATAAAATAATCCCGGTTACCTGCGGTTCTTCATACAGGAACAAGGGCGTTCAGAAGCTGCTTGACTGTGTGGTGGACTACCTGCCGTCACCACTGGATATACCGGATGTGACAGGAGTAAAAATGGATACCGGTGAGCCTGATTCAAGGCCGGCTTCGGATAATGCGCCGTTTTCGGCTCTCGCATTCAAGATCGTTTCCGATCCGTATGTCGGGAAACTTTCATACTTCCGGGTTTACTCCGGAATGCTGAAATCAGGCTCCTATGTTCTGAACTCGACAAAGGACAAACGTGAAAGGATCGGACGTATCCTGATGATGCACGCCAATGACCGTACAGATATAGACACGGCTTACGCAGGAGATATTGCCGCAGCTGTGGGACTGAAGTACACAACCACGGGAGATACATTGTGTGACGAGGATCATCCGATCATACTGGAGTCAATGGAATTCCCTGAACCGGTAATCAATATCGCCATTGAGCCGAAGACCAAGGCCGGCCAGGAAAAGATGGGCATTGCCCTGCAGAAACTGGCCGAAGAAGATCCCACGTTCAGGGTATATACCGACCAGGAAACGGGTCAGACAATCATCGCCGGCATGGGAGAACTGCACCTTGAAATCATAGTTGACCGCCTGCTGAGGGAATTCAAGGTAGAGGCCAATGTAGGCAAACCCCAGGTTTCCTACAAGGAAACAATACGGAAAGCTGTCAGGGCTGAAGGCAAGTTCGTGCGTCAGTCCGGAGGCAAAGGCCAGTACGGCCATTGCGTTATCGAGATCGAGCCCCTTGAAGCAGGAAAAGGCTACGAGTTCGTTGACAAGATTGTCGGCGGAGCTATCCCGAAAGAGTTTATACCGGCGGTCGACAGCGGTATTCGTGATGCCATGAACAGCGGCGTATTGGCCGGTTACCAGGTCATAGACGTAAAGGTAACGCTGGTGGACGGGTCATACCATGAGGTCGACTCGTCGGAACTGGCATTCAAGGTAGCCGGGTCAATGGCTTTCAAGGAAGCCATGAAGAAGGCCGATCCTGTGCTTCTTGAACCCATTATGAAGGTCGATGTGACCACTCCCGACGAGTATCTCGGAGATGTCATAGGCGACCTGAATGCCCGCCGCGGCAGAATTGAGGGGATGGACGCAATACCGGGAGCACAGAATGTGCATGCTTTCGTTCCGCTGTCCGAGATGTTCGGTTATGCCACCGACCTTCGTTCCAGGACCCAGGGACGTGCTGTGTATACCATGCAGCCGTCGCATTATGACCAGGTTCCCAGGAACATCCAGGAACAGATTACGGAAGGCAGGAGGCCGAACGTATAACAGGCGGACCAGGGTTCGCCCGAACCAGCCGGTTCACCTTAGACAAGCCAGGCGATTGACGGCTTGCCTGCAAACTGTTGACACTATTGATTTAAATAATTAATAATTGTATAATTTTGAATCATCAGTGATTCGAATGAAGGAGGTTTATTCCAAATGGCAAAGGCTAAATTTGAACGTACAAA
>DUSJ01000310.1 GCA_012842645.1 Clostridiaceae bacterium
CACCGCCGTGCATTCTATGGGCTATTCCCTGACATATTTCCACAATGTCGACCATGGCCGCGCCAACGGTTTGCTTTTACCCGCCTTCATGTCATATATTAATAAACACAAGCCTGAACTTATATCCACCATACTGTCGATAATGGGCTTCGATACGGTGCAGCAGTTTAGAGATACGCTGAATGACCTGCTTGGCGTAAGAGAATCAATCAGCAGGGAGCAGGCTGAAAAGTATGCCGAAATTGCATCAAGGTCCAAGAATGTGTCCAACAGTATCGTTGTTCCTTCCACAGACGATTTGATTGGTATTTTATACGAGGCATTGGTTCTTTAACAGCTTTTCGCCATACTGTGCGAAAACCTTTACCTGTGAAATTATTAATGAGGTCGGCGTGCCTGCATGCGATTTAAAGCGGAGCATGGATCACGGAAAAGTAAACCCCGCCCTGATTGCTGCCACGCATCACAGAAGAGCGGCAGCCGTGAATAAGGCGGATTCAAGGTGTCTCGCGGAAGAACTTTCTCTGGAGCGAGACCCCTGGGGTCCGCCGACAACTTAGTTTTCGCACAGTCTATTGCGTATTCTCCACGTTATTTCAGCTAAATATGCCAAAAAGGATGCGTAAGATTCGACAATTTTCGATTAAATTCCGAATTGTTTCTTCCCTTAAAATCATTTAAAATAAGCCAATCGATGCATTTTTTCAAAAAGGGAAGGCTAAAAGCTTATGAAGCTGATGGAGGATCGCATCCTGAGAGAAGGCAGGGTTTTATCCGGAAACATTCTCAAGGTAGGCAGCTTTTTGAACCAGCAAATGGACATTGAGCTTTTTGAGAAAATGGCGGATGAGTTCTGGAGACTTTTCGGCGATTGCGGAGTTACAAAAATCCTTACTATTGAAGCTTCAGGCATAGGAATTGCCTGTATCACGGGACAGAGATTCAAATGTCCCGTAGTTTTCGCCAAGAAAAACAGATCTTCGAATGTCAGCGGCGATGTATTCTCTTCACGCGTCCATTCATACACCCATAACAAAGACTACGATATCATTGTACCGAAAGAATACCTTAATACCTCTGACAGGGTATTGATCATAGACGATTTTCTCGCCAACGGCACTGCGCTTAACGGGCTTATCGGTATTGTAAGAGCATCAGGCGCATGTATTGTCGGAGCAGGTATAGCTATCGAAAAAGCGTTCCAGCCCGGCGGAGATATGATAAGAAAACAGGGTATACGTGTGGAGTCATTGGCTCGTATCAAGTCAATGAGTGAAAGCGACGGCATAGAGTTTTGTTAAGCCGTCGTTTGTTTATTTGTTCTTTATTTAAATTTATATAAAATGGAGGAGTAACATGAAAAGGCTGATCTTGTTTCTACTTATCGCAGTAACACTTTTTTCCCTTGCAGCTTGCGGAAACGGAACCACAGGCGGCAGTTCTGCCGGAAAGGGCGTAGCGAAAGAGGATCTCAAAATTGGATTTATCCATATATCGGATCCTTCGGACATGGGCTATACCTACAACCATGATCTTGGCACATGGAAAATGGTAGAGAATCTCGGGCTAAAGAAAGAACAGATCATCAACAAGTACAATATTGGCGAGGACGAAAGCTGTGCGACAGCCATCAACGAACTGATCGAAGCAGGCTGCCAGATTATTTTTGCAACAAGCTTCGGTCATGGAGACTATATGCTGGAAGCCGCAAAAGAACATCCTGACATCCAGTTCTGCCATGCAACAGGCGACGCGGCTGTAAATGCCGGGCTCAGCAATTTCCATAACTACTTTACCGCTATATATGAAGCCCGTTACCTGGCAGGCATCGCAGCAGGCATGAAACTTAAAGAGCTCAATGAGACCAAGCTGGGTTACGTGGCCGCTTTTGAATGCGCTGAGGTTGTTTCCGGGATGACAGCTTTCTACCTGGGCGCAAGGTCTGTTCTTCCCGAGGTCACCATGGACGTTATCTATACTAACTCATGGCATGACCCCATTGTTGAAGCGCAGGTGGCCCAGACCCTCATAGACGGCGGATGCAAGGTCATAAGCCAGCACTCCGACTCTACGGCTCCCGCGACCACAGCAGAGGCTAACGGAGTATTCCAGGTTGGCTACAACGCCGACATGATACCTGCCGCTCCCAAAGCGTCCCTTATTTCAGCCCGCAGTGACTGGAGCATTTACCTTACCTATGCCGTTCAGTGTGTGATCGACGGCAAGGATATCCCCACCGACTGGTGTCAGGGACTGTCTGAGGGCGCTGTATACTTAAGTCCTCTCAACACCGATATCGCAGCTCCGGGAACACAGGAGGCCATAAATGAAGCTGCCGAGAAGATCAAGTCCGGTAAGCTTCACGTATTCGCCGGCCCGCTGAAAGGAACCGGCTATAACTGGGGTGTCGAAGGTTCCATCGAGATCAAGGAAGGCGAATGGTTCGAGGAGTCCAAGGAAAAATCAGCTCCTTACTGGTACTATATCATTGACGGTATAAACATATTGGGTAGATAATCAGCGTTTATATAACGGGGATGTGCAACTGCGCTAAGCTTGTACATCCCTGTAACCATTTATATAGTTTTAATTTACATTAATGAACCGGAAAGGATGGCTTTGGGTGAACCCGGTGAATGCTATAGAACTTATCGACATAACCAAAACATTCGGGGGTATCCCTGCAAACAACAAGGTGTGCCTCCAGGTTCGCTGGGGCGAGATCCTTGCGCTGCTTGGCGAAAACGGCAGCGGAAAGACGACCCTGATGAATATCCTGGCAGGCATTTATTTCCCTGACAGCGGCAAGGTCCTGGTAAACGGCAGCGAGGTTACGATCCTTTCGCCGAAGGATGCCTACGATCTGGGAATAGGAATGATCCATCAGCATTTTAAGCTGGTGGATAACATGACTGCCGCTGAAAATATTATCCTTGGCCTGAAGGGCAAAGGCAGACTCGACATGAAAGCCATATCGGCAAAGGTCAGGGAAATAGGTGAGAAATACGGATTCAGCATTAATCCGGACAAAAAGATCTACGATATGTCCGTTTCGGAAAAACAGACCGTAGAAATCATAAAAGTGCTGTACCGCGGAGCAAGGATTTTGATACTTGACGAACCTACCGCGGTATTGACGACCCAGGAAACAGACAGGCTGTTCCAGGTTCTAAAAAATATGCGTGACGACGGCAAGTCGATCATTATAATAACGCATAAACTGCAGGAAGTACTGGCCGTATCGGACCGTGTGGCCGTGCTGAGAAAGGGAGAGTATGTTGGCACAGTCGACACCAGGGATGCTACCGCCCAGTCCCTTACTGAAATGATGGTGGGCCGCGCAGTCAGTTTGAACATAGAACGTCCCGAACCTGTAAACCCTGTTCCCCGCCTGGTCGTAAAGAGCATAACAAGCTATAACGATGAAGGATATAAAATTCTTGACAATGTCAGTTTTACAGCCTATGGCGGTGAAATACTGGGTATTGCCGGGATATCGGGCTGCGGGCAAAAAGAGCTGCTGGAGGGGATAGCAGGCATATACCCGGTGACTCCGGACAGCAGCATAGAGTATTATCCCGATGATTCCGGAAAACCCACTGAATTGGTAGGCAAACGGCCGATGCAGATCAGGAAACTGGGAGTGGCATTGTCATTTGTTCCTGAAGACAGGCTTGGAATGGGGCTCGTTGGGAGCATGGACATAACTGATAATATGATGCTCAGAAGCTATCTCAAGGGAAAGCTTGGGTTCACTGACAGGAAACCTCCCAGGAAGCTG
>DUSJ01000311.1 GCA_012842645.1 Clostridiaceae bacterium
GCGGGAAAGTAACTCTGCTGACACAGACACTTAGATCCATACGGGATAATGGATTTGCCATATGATCCTTGCCCAAAAAGAGGGGCAGACAGTGACATAAAACCTAAAACAAGTTGACACGACCATATTTCCGTATTGAATTGAAATGGTTATGAAATAATGTTAATATAATCTTATCTTTAAAGTCGCACAAAGGGGATAAATAGATGTCAAATCTGTCAGCTTCGCTTATCCGTATAGTTCTGCCTGTTATTATATTAATTGTCGTATACACATACCTTGGACCGGTTGCAGGAATCGGAGCGCTTGTAGTTATAGCGCTTGCATATTTATATCTTAATAAATCTTTAATTTATCAGAACAGGGCTGGCAAAAAGTATGCCAGCGGCAATTATGAAGGAGCTTTGGCAGACCTGAAAGCTGCTGTCAATGCTGCTCCGAAAGACCCGAAGGTACGCGGGACATATGCCTTTTTCCTTGTCAAGATGGGACATACCGATGAAGCCGCTGAAGAGATAGAAAAAGCAATAGAATATGCGGCAGCCGAGGATGAAAGGAAACCGCTGATGATTACCAGGGCGCTTGTACTCTGGAAACAGGGACAACTGGATGAAGCCATAAAATTGCTCGATGAACTGCTGCCCAACTATGAGAACACAAACGTTTATGCTACCCTTGGTTTCTTCTATATTGAAAAGGGTGATTACAGCAAAGCGCTTGAATTCAACCTCAAAGCCAGGGATTTCAACAGCAGCAGCAATGTGATCCTGGACAACCTGGGAATGACATACTTACTATTAGGCGATTATGACAACGCTCTGGAAACCTATGAAAGCTTAATGAAAAACAAGCCTAATTTTCCTGAGGCGTTTTACAACTACGCCAGGGTCCTCGATAAAAAGGGAGACTTGGAAAAAGCCCTGTACATGGTGAGATATGCCCTAACCCTGCCATTCTGGAATACAAGCACGGTTAAGAAAGAGGAAGTAGAGGCTTATCTTAAGGAACTGGAAGCGAAAGAGCAGGCCATGAATGCTGAAAAACAGGAAAAACAGGACGGCAATGAGCCGATAGATAATATGTAAGGCAATTATCCCGCCTGAGCGACAGGCCGGATTTACGAATGATAAAGTTTCAGAGGTTAATATGGATAACAAAAGAAATTATTACAGCGAGTTCAATATCGATCCTGTAATCATAAGGAAGGCAAAGGAAGCCGAAGAGGCTGTCATAAAAAGTTTTTCACATATCGAATCAATAAGGGAGCAGAACCAGCTCAAGGTCATTCGGGCCATGCAGCTGGAAAAGCTCAGTGACTCACATTTTTCCGGGACAACCGGGTATGGCTACAACGACAGGGGACGGGAAGTCCTCGATGCCGTTTTTGCCCATGCCTTCGGGGCTGAGGATGCAATTGTCCGCCACAGCATCACCTGCGGTTCCCATGCCCTGGCCCTGTGTCTGTACGGCATACTCCGTCCCGGGGACGAACTCCTTTCCATCACCGGCAAGCCCTATGACACCCTTGAGGAAGTGATTGGCATCAGAGGCGAAGAGGGCAACGGTTCGCTCAAAGACTACGGCATAACGTATTCCCAGGTAGATCTGAAAGACGGGACCATAGACGACGAGTCGGTCCTGAAGGCGATAAATGAAAAAACAAGGCTCGTGTTTCTCCAGCGGTCAAGGGGATATGAATGGCGCCCGGCCCTGACCATAGGTGAGATCGAACGGGTGATCAGGCTGGTCAAAGCCAGAAAACCCGATGTTGTCGTGATGGTGGACAACTGTTACGGTGAGTTCGTAGAAGACAGGGAGCCTACGGAAGCCGGCGCCGACATCATGGCCGGATCCCTTATCAAGAACCCGGGTGGCGGGATCGTACCCTCGGGAGGATATATTGCCGGCAAA
>DUSJ01000467.1 GCA_012842645.1 Clostridiaceae bacterium
GCGGGAAAGTAACTCTGCTGACACAGACACTTAGATCCATACGGGATAATGGATTTGCCATATGATCCTTGCCCAAAAAGAGGGGCAGACAGTGACATAAAACCTAAAACAAGTTGACACGACCATAACAAAGCAACTGTTTGACAGAGAAAAGCCGCTGTGATAAAATATAACGGCAACCGCACGAAAAAGGGCCCCAAATCGGCCATGCGCATTAAACCCGCATGCCGTCCCTTATAGGCGAGATTGGTTGGAGGAGGTGCGATTAATGTACGCTATCATCGAGACTGGCGGCAAGCAGTACAAGGTGCAGGAAGGCGACGTTATCTTTGTCGAGAAACTTTCAGCTTCTGAAGGTGAAAGCTATACTTTTGACAGAGTGCTTGCAGTATCCAGGGAAGGCGAGTTTAAGACAGGCAATCCTGTTGACGGAGCTTCTGTAACTGCGAAAGTACTTGGCCATGGCAAGGGAAAGAAGATAATCGTCTTCAAGTATAAGCCCAAGAAGGGCTACCGCAGAAAGCAAGGTCACAGGCAGCCGTTTACAAAGGTACAGATTGAAAAAATCAATGTTTGATCATCATGATTAAGGCTGTATTTTACCGCCTGAAAAATGGCGATATCAAGGGTTTTGATATAAACGGCCATGCGGGAGCCGCGAAAAAGGGTGAATTCGATATGATCTGCGCAGCCGTCTCGGCTGTATGCTATACGGCTCTCGGCGGATTGGACGAACTTTGCAGGATCAATACCTACAGGGAATCAGACGGCAATATCGCCATGGAATTGCCCGAAGATACAGAGCCAAAGGTTTGGGCCGACGCCCAGACGATATTGAAAACCATGGCAATAGGACTGATGCAAATCGAGAATCAGTACCGCAGGCATATAAAGGTAGTTTTTGAGGAGGTGTAGCCATGATCAGGATAAATCTGCAGATGTTTGCTCATAAAAAGGGAATGGGCAGCACAAAGAACGGCCGTGACAGCGAGTCCAAGAGACTGGGTGTCAAGAGAGGCGATGGTCAGTTCGTACTGGCTGGCAATATCATCGTAAGGCAGAGAGGCACCAAGATCCATCCCGGAAACAATGTCGGGAAAGGCGGAGACGATACACTGTTCGCTCTTATAGATGGAAAAGTTAAGTTTGAAAGACTCGACAAGAAGAGAAAAAAGGTCAGTGTTTACGCTGTCTGAGAGCAGCCGTAATAAAGCCTGTATGAAGGTTTTATCGGGTTGTTCTTTATTGAAGCAATATATGGGCATAATAAGGGACGAAGAAGTCGTCCCTTTTCTTTTCCTCGGTAGAGGTTTACAGGAAAAACAGTTATAATTGATTCGAAAGGAGGCAAGCCCGTACGTTCCGGTCATTTTTTGCGCAGAACCGGGTAGGGCAGGATTATGTTTGTCGACTATGCGGAAATATATATAAAGGCTGGAGACGGCGGTGACGGGGCTGTCTCCTTCAGGCGTGAGAAATATATACCTAACGGAGGTCCCGACGGGGGCGACGGAGGAGCCGGTGGCAATGTTGTTTTCGTGGCCGATACCGGCTTAAGGACATTGATGGATTTCCGTTACAAGAAAAAGTACATCGCCGAAAAGGGGGAAAACGGCTCGGGCCGCAATAAAAGCGGAAGAGGCGGAGAGGACCTTATAGTCAAGGTCCCGGTGGGAACGATAGTAAAAGACAAGGAAACCGGACGCATCATTGCCGACATATCCCGTCCGGGCCAGAGAGAGATCATA
>DUSJ01000312.1 GCA_012842645.1 Clostridiaceae bacterium
ACTGACCGACGGGCCTGACAACATAAAGTTCCTGTCCGGAGGGTCGGGAGTGGAAGAACTGATCCGTCTCGACAAAAAGCAGCTCAGGAAATTTGTCAACAGCATAAGCATCCTGGATAAGCTGTTCGATGTTATCCTTATCGATACCGGGGCCGGCCTGTCGCAAAATGTCATGAGCTTTATAATGGCTGCTGACGAGGTGCTCCTGGTAACTACACCGGAGCCAACCGCGATAACAGACGCTTATGCGCTTGTGAAGATGGTTTCGCGCAGGGACAAAAAGAAGCCCATAAATATTGTCGTAAATAAAGCCGACAGCCCGAGGGAAGCCGAAGAAATAGCCAACAAATTGTGCATGGTTTCGCAGAAATTTTTATCTTTAAGGCTATTAAAACTTGGGTATATATTATATGATGACAATGTGACAAAAAGTGTAAAAATGCAGAAACCTTTCAGCCTGTACAATCCCAGGTGCCAGGCCGCGAAAAGTATATCAGAGATTGCGCTTAAACTGTTTTCACAGAAAAAGCCGGAAGAGATAACCGGGGCGAAGGGATTTATAGCTCGACTGTTGTCGTATTTTGGTGTATGAGAGCGCAAACTATGATATACTTTGGGTAAACGTAACTTGAGAATCATATATGATGTTTTAATGAGGTAGGTTGAATGGCAAATATCGGACTTACCCTTGGCAACAAGCTTGAAGTGGAGCTTTATGACAGCAGCAATGAGCGCATAAAGTTGCTTTTGGTGTCACAGTTTGAAAGGTTCCTCCCGGACGGCAGCATGGAAATACTTGCCCCCATTCATGGAGGCAGGATTTACCCGGTACATCGCGGTGCGGAGATGGATATAATCTTCGAGAGAAAGGGTGAGCTGTATAAATTCAGGGCAACGGCCCTCGAAAGAAGGATAGAAGGAAACATATACCTTCTGAGGATAATGCCGAAATCCGGCGAGGAACACCTGCAGAGACGCAATTTCTTCCGGTTTTCCTGCCTGCTGGATGTCCGGTTAAGGATGTTCGAAACCAGGGATACCCGTGAAGAAGACCGCGGAAAGTACACCAAGGCAATTACCAAGGATATTAGCGGCGGCGGTCTGTGCCTGCTGACAAATCAGAAGCCGGTTTTAGGATGGTTTGTCGAAGGGGATCTCGATATCGGCTCAAACCTGCATTTTATCGGCCGTATTGTCAGGGTGATAGATATCCATGACAAGGGCAAGTTCAGGTATGAGGCGGGTATCGAGTTTGTTGATATAAATGAAAAAGATAGGCAGAAGGTTATCAGTTTTATTTTTGAGTCACAGAGAAAACTGCTGAAAAAAGGCTGGTTAACCAAATGATGAACGGTAAAATCAGGGTGCTCATCGTCGATGATTCTGCACTGATGCGGCGAGTGATACAGAATATCCTGGTGCAGGATCCTGACATCGAAGTCGCCGGTGTCGCGAAAGATGGCATGGAAGCGCTGAAAAAGGCAAAAGAACTTGAACCAGACGTTATAACAATGGATGTCGAAATGCCGGTGATGGATGGCCTGAGCTGCATCGAGCAACTGCTAAAGCATCGCAGGTATGGCATCATTATGGTTAGCAGCTTTACAAGGGATAAAACGGCTGCGACGATCAGGGCTCTTGAACTGGGAGCATTCGATTTTGTAACAAAATCCAGTAACATCTTCGAAATGTCTTCCATGGACAAGCAGAATGAGATCGTTGAAAAAGTCAAATTAGCATACAGGACTTTGAAAAACAACCAGCCGTTTGATATAAACAGAAGGAAAGTTGAGAAGGAAGGCTTTGAAGCCGGCGGAACCCTCCCGGAGATGAAATATGTAGTAGCACTCGGCATTTCTACCGGCGGTCCTAGAGCGCTATCCGAGATTCTTCCCGAGTTTCCTGCAGATCTTCCCGCGCCTGTCGTGATAGTGCAGCATATGCCGCCGGGATTCACGGCGTCGCTGGCAGCGAGACTCAATGAAATATCCAGGCTTTATGTCAAGGAAGCGGAGGATGGAGAAGAGTTGAAAGCCGGATATGCTTATATAGCTCCGGGAGATTATCACCTCACATTCAGCGATGAAGGAGGAAAGCTAAAATTCAGGCTCCTTAAAACACCACCTGTCGGAGGGCTAAGGCCTAATGTTGACGTAATGATGGAATCATTATCGGAAACAGGGTTTCCTTCGATCATCGGCGTTATAATGACGGGGATGGGAAGCGACGGAAGCAAAGGACTGGCATTACTCAAGCAAAAAAAGAATGCGTTTGTAATAGCGCAGGATGAGAATACGAGTGTAATTTTCGGAATGCCGAGGTCGGCAATAGATAACGGTGTGGTGGATAAAACCGTCCCGCTGCATGAGATACCGGCGTGCATAATGAATGTTATGGGGGTGCACAGGTAATGGATATGAATCAATACCTGGATATGTTTGTTGAAGAGTCAAGGGAGCATTTACAACAGCTCAACTCATCACTTCTCGAACTGGAGAAAGACAACAGGAACAAATCGGTCCTGAATGAAATATTCAGGGTAGCGCATACGCTTAAGGGTATGTCGGGGACAATGGGATTTACTAAAATGCAGACATTGACTCATGACATGGAAGATGTGCTGGACGCGCTCAGGAATGAGAGAATCTTTGCGGATTCCGATATGGTCGACGTGTTGTTCAAGTGTCTTGATGCCCTGGAGACCTATGTCAACACCATTTCTCAGACAGGCCAGGAGGGCAGCGAGGACTTCCAGGAGATAATAGATGCCCTGAATGATATTATCAGAAGCGACAGCGCTCCCAAAAAAGCTCCTAAGAAAGAAAAATCCGATCCGGCCAGAACCGGCGGCAGCGATCAGTCCAGGAAAGCTGCGCAGGTAAAGGCATTGAGCGTTGAACTTAACCAGTATGATATAAATGTCATAAAGAAAGCTTTTGAAGAGGACCTGAACGTGTTTGAGATACATGTGGTCCTGAACGAGGGATGCCTGCTTAAAGCCGCAAGGGCATTCATTGTATTCCAGATCCTCGAGAAGAACTCGGATGTGATAAAATCAGTGCCCAAGGTCGAAGATATCGAAGACGAGCGCTTTGATCACGACTTCACCGTCGTGGCCATTACATCAAAGCCTGCGGAGTTTTTTGACAGGGAGATTAATTCCGTGGCCGAAATAGTCCGAGTAGACATAACGCCAATTCTTCCGGAACATATTCAGCCAAAGGATGCCGGCGAGACGAAACCGGCCGACGCAGCACCGGAAGCAATGCTGCCTATAACCCAGGCCAACGAGAACGTTCATGATGACCAGCACAAGAAGGTACATAAAACAGGAAAGACGGTCCGTGTCGATATCGACCGTCTTGATACCCTGATGAACCTGGTCAGCGAGCTGATAATAATAAAGACACGTCTTGATGACACCATCAGTACGAAAGACAGCAGCGAGCGCGAGACTATAGAATACCTCGAACGCATTACCACAAGCATTCATGACGCGGTCATGAGAGTCCGCATGGTACCCGTGGAAACAGTCTTCAACAGGTTCCCCCGGATGATACGTGATATCGCTCGAGAACTCAGCAAGGATATACAGCTCCACATGTCGGGCGAGGAAACCGAGCTCGACAGGACAGTTATAGATGAGATAGGGGATCCTCTCATACATATTCTCAGGAACTCTGCGGATCACGGGCTGGAGACCCAGGAAGAAAGAATCCGTGCGGGGAAACCGCCTATTGGTAATATTTTCTTAAGAGCATACCAGGACGGCAACAACGTCGCAATCGAAGTTGAGGACGACGGACGCGGAATCGATGTGGAGAAAGTCCGGAAGAAGATAGTGGAGAAAGGACTTGAAACCGCCGAGATTGTGCAGTCATTATCGGATAAAGAAGTGATCGGGTACCTGTTCAGACCCAACTTCAGCACGGCCGACAAAGTTACCGACCTTTCAGGAAGGGGTGTCGGGCTCGACGTAGTTAAAACGAAGATAGAAGCCCTTGGCGGCATGGTCGAAGTCGAGTCTGTAAGAGGAAAGGGAAGCAAATTTACTATCAGGATACCGCTGACCCTCGCTATCATCCAGGCTCTCATGGTGAAAATAGGAGACGAAAAATACGCCATTCCATTAAGCTCCATAAAAGAGATTGAGAACGTAAAACCCGGAGATATCCGCCTGGTAAGGAACCAGGAGGTCATACTGCTCCGCGACATGGTTATACCTGTTGTAAGGCTTGACAGGATACTTGGCGTACCAGGCACGCTTCCCGATGAGAAGAAGAAGAGTATTACCTGCGTTATAGTCAAGAAAGGCGAAAAACTTTCGGCATTCATCGTGGACGCGCTCATAGGCCAGCAGGAGATAGTAATAAAGTCTCTCGGAAAACTTCTGGCAGGAGTCAGGTATATAGCCGGGGCGACTATTCTTGGAGACGGAAATGTCGCTCTGATACTGGATGTCAATTCTCTTGCCATATGAGTTTCTGGACAGGGAAGGGGGAACCGGCGAATGAACGGCAAATCGATGAATAAAGAGACCAGACAGTTTGTTGTTTTCAGGATAGGAGACCAGGAGTTTGGAGCGGATATCCATAAAGTTTCGATAATCGAGAAAGCGCTCAATCCCACGAGAGTGCCCGCGACACCGGACTACATAAAGGGCGTGGTGAACCTTCGCGGCGACATTATCCCCATTATGAGCATGAGGATAAAATTCGGCCTTCCGGAAATAGAAGCGGACGACGATACTCGTACCATAATCTTCAAGCTGAACGATGCCCTGCTGGGAGTCGTAGTTGACGCGGTGGAAGAGGTTACCACCCTCCAGGAGGAGGACATAGAGAGTATCACCACCATAACCAATGACAGGACCCTCGACTATATCCTTGGAGTCGCCAAGCCCGGGGGCAGGCTGATAACTCTGCTCAACATTGAGAAAATGATAACCGAGCTGATGGAAAAGCAATAGTCGGAAAGGTGGGGGGTAACATGGCGAACGTTATAGGGATCAAAGACATTAACAGCTTCCATCTCGATGTTCTAAAGGAGATCGGGAATATCGGCGCAGGCAATGCGGCAACAGCGCTCGCCAAAATGCTGGATAAAAGAATAGACATGAAGGTCCCCCAGATAAGGGTCATGAAGTTCTCAGAAGTAAGCGATGTACTCGGAGGTGCTGAAATAGAAGTAGTTGGTATACTTCTTGGAGTCCAGGGCGATATCACGGGAAAGATATTTTTCGTACTCGATATGCGGAGCGCGACGATTCTTGTAAATATACTGATGGGCAAAAACGTAGACGAAGAGTTGGTTTTTGACGATATCACCCGTTCTGCTCTCCAGGAAGTCGGCAACATACTGGCCGGCTCATACCTGTCGGCACTGTCCAACCTTACAAATCTAAGGATCATGACAGATGTGCCATACCTGGCGATAGATATGGCAGGAGCCATTTTGAGCGTTCCGGGATAGCGTAAAATAATTGTGGAGTTTTTAAAACAAAAAACAGAGATCAACTCTCCTGTGTTAAAATTTTTATAAACACAAAAACAACAACACAAAGGAGGGAAGATCTCTGTGGGTAATATTATACAACAAATCATCATGGATTTGGGAAAAAATATTTGCAGAAAGATAGAAGAAGGAGGTCTATCTGATATTG
>DUSJ01000462.1 GCA_012842645.1 Clostridiaceae bacterium
CGGAGTCATGATCACCTTATGATCATACCAATGGATGAGATCGTCCGATACGGCGGTCCAAATGGACGGAACCCTTCTGTGGAACAGCACGTATTTGCTGTTTATCTTTCCGGGAAGCAGACCGGCATCCTTGTTTGGCTCATCAGGAAGCAGGATCGCATTCCAGGACCAGTTCACCAGGTCCTTTGAGCTCGCCATGGATACCCTTACGTCGCTCCAGTCCTTTCCGCCGAAGGCAGTATATACCATGTAATATGTGTCTTCGATTTTTGTCAGCCTCGGATCTTCCACTCCCCATGAATCGTTCATGCCCATTGGCGCAAGGACATGCTTGTCGGAACGTTCAAAATGTATCCCGTCTGTGCTTGTGGCATGCCCTATGACCGATGTGAACTTCCTTTTCGGATCAGGTTTTTCACTGTCCAGCACGAACGAATTGTCCGAAGCCCTGTAAAACAGGTGGAATATTCCATTCTCATAAAAAGCGGCGGCATTAAATACTGCCGCCTTCTCCCAATCATTGTTCCTGTTTGGTGAAAGGATCGGTGTATCCTGCAGTCTTTCCAGTCTAAACATATTCAACCTCACTTAAGTCCAATATTCAGCCTTTTATCCCTGCAAACGTGATGCCCTCGATAAAATATTTCTGGGCCGAGAAATACAGGATGAGACTCGGCATGGTGATTATCAGGGCTATTACCATCAGGTAATTCCATTTCGGCGGTTCATTCACTCCGCCCATGAAAAAGTACATTCCAAGAGTCATCGTGTATTTCTGCTTGTCTGAAAGGTAGATCAGCGGGCCCTGGAACTCGTTGAAATACCCTCTGAATGCGAAAATCGAAATCGCCACTATGATCGGCCTTATCTGGGGCAGCATGATCTTCAGGAATTTCTGTGACAACGGCGCCCCGTCGATATCGGCTGCGTCGTCAAGCTCTTTGGGCACTCCCATGAAGAATTGCCTCATCAGGAATATATAGAACGGTCCCCATGCAGTCCATGCCCTGAGCACCAGCGGATCGAACTCGCCCAGAAGTCCAAGCTTGTTCCATATTATATAGGTAGGGATCAGTGTGACGTGGGCAGGAAGCATCATGGTGCTTAACAGCAATATGAATATCAGGTTCTTGCCCGGGAAATCATACCTTGCAAATCCGTACGCCACGACAGTTTCACTTAGGACCTCCGCTATGACTCCCAGCGCGACAATGAACAGGCTGTTCAGCAAGTATGTATTGAACGGCATCGCTTTCCACGCATTGACGAAATTCTCCCAGTGGGCCGGTTTCGGAATCCATTCGGGTGGCCACGCATATATGTCGGCGTTTGATTTCAATGCCGTTGATATCATCCAGAAGAGCGGGATCAGTACCACTATTGAAATGCTTATCATTATGGTATAAACGATTATATCCATTATAAGCTTTCTTCTGCTTACAGATCTGAAACATTCAATCCACAGACCCATACCCTACCTCACATTCTTTTCCCTTTACTTCGGTTTTAAGATGGTCTTCAGCCTGAAGCCAGCTTCTTCTTCACTTTTTTCACACGCTTGATCTCTGTTTCATAATGAACCCATGCAGGTGATGTTTTGAATACCAGCAGTGTCAGGATCAGGATTATGACGAACAGGATCCATGCTATTGCTGAAGCTTCTCCCATGTGAAGCTGTGTGAATCCTCTTGTGTAAACAAGCTGGTTCATGAACAGACCGGCCTGCGTCGTCGGCCTCAGGAACTGTGCCACAGTAAACATCTGCATCGACCCGATAAGGCTCATGACGACCTGCACAAGAATGACCGAAGAAATCTGGGGGATGGTGATATGTACGAACTTGCTGAATCCTCCGGCCCCGTCCAGTTCGGCGGATTCATAAAGGCTTTTGGGCACATCCTTTAGGGCTGCCAGGAAAATGATAGTGTTGGTGCCAAAGATGCCCCACACGCTGATAATTACAAATGCCGGAAGAACATATTTGGGGTTTCCGAACCAGTCTATCTTATCTACTCCGAATATTGACAGGAAGAAATTAATCAGGCCGTTCTCCCCGCTGAAAAGCTGTCTCCATATGATGGCAACAGCCGAATCGGGAAGTATGGCGGTCAGGTAAAATATGGTCCTGAAAATCTTTATGCCCCTGACATCCCTGTTTATCAGCAATGCAACCAATATAGAACCGAAAACGCCAACAGGCAGGGTCAGGACCGCATATAAAAGGGTGATCCTTATGGATGGCCAAAAATCTATATCCCTGGTGAACAGCTTGATATAGTTGCCCAGCCCTACCCACTTGGCTTTCCCGAAAAGGCTGAAATCTGTAAAACTCAAGTAAAGAGAATAAAATATGGGTATTGCCGTAAAACCTATAAACCCGTACAGCCACGGGGAAATAAGAGCAATACCTGTAGCCTGATGCCTATCCCACCGGAAAAGCCGCATCAAGAAATACAGCGCCATTCCCAGGATAAACAGTCCAACCGGCAGTAACAGCCAGCGTACCAAAGTGCCGATATATCTTTCCATACTATCACTCTTTTATTTGAAGGAGGCTATAAAAAGCCTCCTTCATGATATGACAGATCAGCGCATATTACTTCAGAGCCTCGTCCAGCAAGGGCTTAACCTTGGGAACGAGTTCTTCAGGATTGCCGTTGCTGTTGACTATGGGATCCATCAGCTGGTTCCAGAATACTGTGTCCCAATCGGGATAATCCTGGAAGAACCTGTATGGTTTTGCATACTCAAGGGACCTGACAATGGCCGGGAATGCATCTTTTCTCTGAGGATGCAGGGCCATCATGTTGTCAACGCTTCCGATGGACTTCCTGGGCGGCATAACCTTCCAGTTATGTATCTCTTCCGAAAGATCGACCAGAGCCTCGAAAGCAGCGTCGGGATTCTTTGTCTTGGCGTTGATGCCCATACCGAGTATATCAACGAAGGTAGCCTTTATTCCGGTAGGACCGGCGGGAACTTCACGAACCACGCACTTGAAGTTTTCAACCCTTGTATCGAGAGAGTCGGCGGCTCCGCCCATGAACATTGCTACCTGTCCGTCGCGTAACATCTGGTCAAAGCCCCTGTCCCTGATGGTCTGCTGTGAAGGTGATACGCCGGAGTTAATAAGTTCGCTGTAGAACTTGAAGCCTTTCATTGCTTCAGGAGTATCGATGGGAGAACTGCTGAAGTCTTCGGCAATGACTTCTCCGCCTGCCTGCCAGATGAACATCTGTACCGGCGGCCAACCGTTCAGCGTGAATCCCCACTGTACGATATTGTTCTTGTCAAATCCGCTTTCGCCAAGGGTTTTGCCATTCTTGTCTATGGTCAGTTTTCTGGCTGCTTCCATGAAAGTATCCCAGTTCCAGTTGCTGTCGATGGTTATACCGGCTTTGTCCAGTGCATCCTGGTTCACATAGAGAACAACAGGCTGCATGATCCACGGAATGCCGTATATCTTTCCGTCAACCTTGAAGGGATCGAAAGCTGCATCATAGTAATCGTCCAGGTTTGCTGCGGGCTTGTCGGAATTCTTCATCCTGTCAGTGATGTCAAGCATAACGCCTCTTGCAGCCAATTGGGCTCCCCTCGATGCGCTGACCCAGAAAAGATCGGGGCCTGCGGATCCTGAGAGCTGCGCAGTCAGGCGGGTATCATAATCGGCAGGATTTGAATCCTGGGTAATAACATAGGTGGTTGAACTTGCGTTCAGCTTATCAAGGATTGCTTGCAGTTCTGCTGCTTCTTCAGCACCAGCCCAGGTGGAAAGCTTGATTTCTACTTTTTCTGTCTTTCCCTGTGTTGTGTCATTTGAACCAGATTGTGTTCCGGATGTTCCGGCTGATGTACTTGGCTGTGTTGATGTTTGGCCGCCGGTGTTGCTGGATCCACATGCGGAAAAGAGAATAGAA
>DUSJ01000313.1 GCA_012842645.1 Clostridiaceae bacterium
ACGCAGCGGAGAGCATATAAGCGTTGCCATTTTCTTTGGCATAGGCCTCCTGCATTTGAATGAGATCGCCATAGGAACAGGTCACAGAGTAGTGTAGGGGGGGTTAATATGAAGCCGTTGCAGATTGCGATAGACGGGCCTTCGGGCGTAGGAAAGAGCACTATGGCAAAAATTCTGTCCAGGCGTCTGGGGATAATGTATCTTGATACCGGAGCAATGTACAGGGCGATGGCGCTGAAAGCTATCCGGTCAGGCATAAACCCGGGAGACAGGGAGAAAGTTCTGACGATCCTGGATAACACCGATATTGGCATAGAATTTGAGAATGGCAGCCAGAAAGTGCTTCTGGACGGAGAAGACGTTACGGAAAAAATACGCACTGACGAAGTATCGATGGGCGCTTCCGCGATTTCAGCCATACCCGAAGTCAGAGTCAGGCTCGTGGAGATGCAGCAGAAGATCGCCAGCGGCAGCCCGGTTGTCATGGACGGCAGGGACATAGGCACCGTTGTGCTTCCCGACGCGCAGGTAAAGATCTTTCTTACGGCTTCGGTCAAAGAACGGGCCCTGCGAAGGTACAGGGAACAGAAAGAAAAGGGGATACTGAGCAAGACCCTTGAAGAACTGGAGAAAGAAATAGAACTGCGGGATCATAATGATTCGAACAGGGCCGAATCGCCGCTGAGGCAGGCCGAGGATGCGGTCCTCCTTGATACCAGCCATCTTACCATCGAGGAAGCAGTGGATAAAATACTTGGGATAGTGAAAGCAAAGGGGTTTGCTGATGCTCTATAAAATAGGGAAATTCCTGTTTTATATATACTTCAGTTTGTTCAGGCGGGTCAAAGTGGAGGGAATGGAGAATGTCCCGAAAGAAGGGCCTCTGCTGCTTTACGCCAACCATCCGAGCGCATGGGATATGATCCTGATAGGCGTGTACATGAAGCGCAAAGTACATTACATGGCCAAGGCCGAGCTTTTCAGGAACCCGTTTCTTGCCTGGCTGTTCAGAAGTCTCGGAGCATTTCCCGTTAACCGCGGCAAGGGAGACGTAGGATCTATCAAGACCGTTTTCCGGTTGCTGGAAGAAGGAAAAGTCGTGGGAATATTCCCCGAAGGAACAAGAACCCCGAAGAAGGATCCCAGGAAAAGAAAAATGGGAGCCGCCCTGCTGGCCGCCCGTTCAAAAGCCCCGGTCCTTCCTGTTGGCGTAGTTTGGAGCAAAAAGATATTCTCCAGGGTCAGGCTTGTTTTCGGAAAACCTTTTATTGTTCAGCCTGAAAAGGAAGGCGAGCATACCGGCAAGGACGAACTGATGAATATTACAAGCGATATTATCGACAGGATTTATGCCCTCATCGGGCAGTGAGGCATTATGAAAATAAAAGTGGCGAAATTCGCGGGATTTTGTTTCGGGGTTGACAGGGCTGTCAAAACAGCCTTCAACATTGATTATGACGGCAATGTCTATACTTTGGGAGAGCTTATCCATAACAGGAGTGTCATAGAAGAACTTGAGGCAATGGGGATAAAAGCCATAGATGACCTGAAACACCTGAAAGAAGGGGATTGCGTCATCATCAGGGCCCATGGCATCGGGAAAAAGACCTATGAGGATCTGAAAAGCCTTAACGTGAAGATCCTCGATGCCACATGTCCCAATGTAAAACGGATCCATGAGATAGTGAAAAAAGAACATGAAAACGGCAGCCAGGTAGTCATTGTCGGAAATCCCGAGCATCCTGAAGTTATTGGAATAAACGGATGGTGTGAGGGAAAAGCTTTAATTGTGCCGGATGTTAAGGATGCTGAGGAACTGCCTGTTTCGGATCAAAAGGCCGCAGTGGTCGCCCAGACCACGTTCAAAAAGGCGAAATATGATGAGATTTGTGAAGTTCTCAAGAAAAAGTTTGCATTCGTAATAAAATTTGATACAATATGTAATGCGACCGTGCAGAGGCAGTCCGAGGCTGAAGCGCTGTCACGGGAAGCGGATTTGATGATCGTAATTGGAGGAAGGAATAGTTCTAACACGCAGAAATTATATGAAATCTGCAAGGAGAATTGTTCTCAAACTTATCTCATAGAAAAAGCAGATGAGTTGCCTCTTATCGATAAAAATGTCAGAATAGCAGGGATTACCGCAGGTGCGTCTACACCTGAAAAGGTAATCAAGGAGGTTATTTTTCACATGGAAGACATTATGAACGGGCATGAGAGCGAAATGGACTTTGGCAAAGCCCTCGACATGACTTTTACCGAGCTGAAGGCCAACGAGGTAATCAAGGGGAGGATTATCGGGTACAATACCAATGACGTGTTCGTTGATATTGGTTACAAGGCCGACGGATTGATCCCTATGGAAGAATTCCTTGACGACCCGGATTTTGACCCTGAAAGAGATCTGAAAGAAGGAAAAGAAATTGAGGTTCTCGTCGTTAAAATCAATGACGGCGAAGGGAATGTCATCCTTTCCAAGAAAAGAGTCGATGCGATCCGTGGCTATGAATTGGCCGAAGAAGCATTTAAAAATAACACTCCTATAGAAGCTGTCATTAAGGAAATCGTAAAAGCTGGAGCGGTTGCTGATTTTAAGGGCGTCCGGATATTTATCCCGGCATCGCAGATCAGCGACAGGTATGTCAGGGACCTGGAACCATACAAGGGTAAGAAAGTAAAACTCTTAATAACCGAGATGGCCAACAAGAGACGAATTGTCGGCTCATGCCGCGTAGTCATCGAAAAAGAGAAGGCCCAGAAATCCGAAGAATTCTGGAACAACGTTGAAGTCGGCAAGGAATACACCGGAACAGTCAAGAGCGTCACCAAGTTCGGCGTCTTCGTCGATTTGGGCGGAGTGGACGGCCTGATCCACGTATCCGAATTGTCATGGAAAAAGATCGGTGATCCTTCGGAAATCCTCAGCGTTGGTGATGTGGTTAAGGTAAGGGTCACAGGCTTTGACAAGGAAAAGAAGAAGATTTCACTCAGTTACAGGAAACCGGAGGACAACCCCTGGTACAATATCGAGAACAGGTATAAGGTGGGCGATGTTGTTCAGGGAACGATACTTCGCATGGTACCGTTTGGCGTGTTCGTCGAGCTTGAGGAAGGTGTGGAAGGTCTTGTCCATATCTCCCAGATCTCGAACGTAAGGATCGGCAGACCTGAAGAGGTTCTCAAGGTAGGACAGAAGGTCGAAATGAAGATAATCGAGATAAACCCTGATCTGAAGAAGATCAGCCTGTCCATCAAGGAAGTGAATCCCATCGACCCTGAGCGTCCTGAGGAACCTGCCGCAGAAGACGCGGGCGAGGAAGAGCCGACCAGCCACAGCGAGGAAATGATCAATACCATCGGAGATATCCTTAACGAAAAAAAGAACTGACAGGAAATATAAAGAACCGGTAATTGAAAGGGACTGTCTCAAAATGAAGGTCGTTACGGTTTTCGTTTTGAAGCAGCCCCTCTTGTATATATAAAGGAATTATTGGGGGTCAGCGGATGGAACCTTTCAGCGACTACGAGCTTTTCAAGGAAAAATTCTACAAGCTTTCCGGCATAGATTTGAACATGTACAAGGAAAAGCAGATGAAAAGGCGCATAACTTCATTGATCGAAAGGTATGGCCATACATTGTACTGTTCGTTTCTTGAGGCTATAAAAAAGAACCAGGAACTATACGGCTCGTTTATTAACTATCTTACCATCAATGTTTCCGAGTTTTACAGGAATCCCAACCAGTGGGCGCTGTTCGAGAACAGGGTGCTGCTGGATGTTTTCAAAGACAAAAATCTCACTGACATCAGGATCTGGAGTTCGGCATGTTCGACAGGCGATGAGCCTTACACCATCGTGATGATACTTAACAAGTATATTCCCCTGGAAAAAATCCGTGTGATAGCAAGCGACATTGATATTGAAGCGATCGCCAAGGCAAAGGCAGGGATATACTCGTACCGCAACATGAAGGATCTGCCCAGGGAATTTATCGATAAACATTTTACAAAGATAGACAGCGATACATACCAGATTTCAGAGAAGGTAAGGAACTGCGTTTCATTCAGGCAACTGAACCTTCTGGCAGATCCGTACCCCAAGGGCATGGACATCATCGTATGCAGAAATGTCCTTATTTATTTTACAGAAGAAGCTAAAAATTATATAATGAAAGGGTTCGAAGAATCCCTCAACAAGGGCGGAGTGCTTTTTATCGGCAGCACCGAACAGATCATGAACTGCCAGAATTTCGGCTTTAAGCCAATTGAAACATTCTTCTATCAAAAGGTAAAGGATTGAGACATATATGGTACGGCTTGAAGAAATGTCCAGGGAAGAGCTTATCGAGGTCATCAGGATGAAGGACGACCTGATCAGGGAACTCAGGGAAGAACTTGACGCATACATGGTCCTGGTCGAAGAGCTCCGGGACAGGCTTGGCGCAAAAGGTTTTACAATACCGGAAAACGGGGATTGATATATGTTTGCATATCTTAAAGGAATCCTGGCCAGGAAAACGGCCGACAGCTTTATTATAGACGTAAACGGAGTAGGGTACAGGGTTTATGTTCCTGCCGCCGCTGTTTCTGCGGACCATGCCGTGGGACAGGAGATCAGGGTTTACACCCACTTTTACGTGCGGGAGGATACCCAGGCCCTTTATGGATTTTTGACTGAGGAGGAGCTGAAAATGTTCGAACAGCTCCTTACTGTGTCGGGGGTCGGACCCAAGGCGTCACTTGCCCTGGTGTCAAATATCTCTCCGTCAAAATTCGGTCTTGCAGTGCTGACAGAAGATGCGGACGCCTTTACAAAAACACCTGGTATAGGCAAAAAGACTGCCCAGAGGATCATTCTTGAACTTAAAGACAAGATAAAGAAAGAGCATCCGGACATGTCCGAACTTGCGAAAGACCTGCCGGGAGTTCCCTCGGAGAGTGGCAGCAAGCTTTCTGAGGCGGTGAGCGCACTGGTGATGCTCGGTTATTCCACCCATGAGGCA
>DUSJ01000314.1 GCA_012842645.1 Clostridiaceae bacterium
AACCGTACAGGAACATGGCGCTATACGCATTCGCGACGCTCTGCGGGCTGCCTTCGGTATCGATTCCTTTCGGTTCCTGCGGACTGCAGCTGATCGCGCAGGCAAGGAATGAAAACATACTGTATGGCATATGCAAGGGGGCGGTGAAAGATGGAATATGAAGTTGTGATGGGCCTGGAAGTACATGTGGAGCTTGCTACCGAATCCAAGCTGTTCTGCTCATGTTCGGCCAAATTCGGCGCGGAGGCCAATGAAAACGTATGTCCCGCCTGTGCCGGGATGCCCGGTATGCTCCCTGCCGTGAACAAGAGGGCCATAGAACTGGGGATCATCGCAGGGCTGCTTACTAACTGCGAGATCACGCGTACCATAACATTCGATAAGAAGAATTATTTCTATCCCGACCTGCCCACCGGCTACCAGATAACCCAGCTGTACGCTCCCATCTGCCGTAATGGCTTCGTGGAGATAGAAACAGGGGCAGGGAAAAAGAAGATACGCATAAAGCAGATACATATCGAAGAGGATGCCGGGAAACTGGTCCACGACTACAGGACAGGCTCATCCCTGGTGGACTTCAACAGGGCTGGCGTTCCTCTCATAGAAATAGTCAGCCAGCCTGATTTCCGCTCTTCCGACGAAGTGATCGCATACCTTGAAAAACTTCGCGCATTATTCAGCTTTGCGGGCGTGTCGGACTGCAGGATGCAGGAAGGTTCCATGAGATGCGACGTGAACATTTCGGTCAGAAAAGCCGGATCGAAGGAGCTGGGGGTGCGGACCGAGATAAAGAACCTTAATTCCCTGAAGGCTATCGCCCGCGCCATTGAGTATGAGACGGACCGGCATATATCGGCCATTGAGACCGGGTGCGAGGAGCTTGTCCAGGAAACCAGGCGATGGGATGACAACAGCGGTGAAACCTATCCGATGCGCAACAAGGAGGATGCCACCGATTACCGCTATTTTCCTAACCCTGAAATACTGCCGGTTCACATAAGCGAAGAGTGGATCTCCGAGGTAAAGAGCGGCATACCCGAGCTCCCCCATGAAAAGTATGAAAGGCTGACGAAAGAATACGGCCTGTCAGATTACGACAGCAAGCTGATTACCGGAAGCAAGAACATTTCCGACATTTTTGACCGGACCATGGAATACGTAAACAACCCGAAAGAGGTTGCCAACTGGATAATCGGCGACCTTGCAAGCATCGCAAGGGAAGAAAATGTGCCCGGCGACGAGATCAGGATAGACTGCGAAAAGTTCGGAAAAGTGATTAAGATGGTTGAAAACAGGGTCATCAACCGTACCATCGGGAAAAAGGTGCTGCAGCTTGTGTTCAGGGAAGATATGGATCCTGAAATTTATGTGCGGGAAAACAGGCTCGGCATGATAGCCGATACGGGGTACCTTGAGGACCTTGTCAGGGAAGTAATTGCCGCGAACGAAAAATCCGTCCTTGAGTATAAAGCGGGCAATCAGAAAGTCATATCCTTCTTCATGGGCCAGATCATGAAGAGAACCCAGGGCAAGGCCGACCCGGCCGCCGTTAACTCGATCCTCAAAAAAATGTTGTCATAGGGACGGTTCTTTTGGCAACTTATTGTCAGTGGGGACGGTCCTGCTGCTCCGCCGGATAACCAGTATCCTCCGAAAATTACCGCTTATCAACAGTTTTCTGCATAAATAAAGGAATATATCCAATACTATGTATGAAACTATTTAGACAGCGGGTCTTTGGAAGGAGGTAAATTATTTTGAAAGCTACTGGTATTGTAAGAAGAATCGACGACCTTGGAAGAGTAGTTATACCGAAAGAGATCAGAAGGACCTTGAGGATCAGAGAAGGTGACCCCCTTGAGATCTACACAGACAGGGAAGGGGAAGTTATCCTGAAAAAATACTCTCCCATAGGCGAACTGGGAGATTTTGCGGAAGCATATGCCGAATCTCTTCACAATACAAGCGGACACATCATCGCTGTAGCGGACAGGGATACGATAATTGCCGTCTCGGGCGGATTGAAGAAAGAGCTTCTTGAAAAGCCGATAAGCATGGATATCGAGAAGATAATCGAAAACCGTGACACATATATAGCAGTGTCGCCCGAAACTCCCCGTATCCCGATAGTTTCGGATGAAAAGGGAAGCACGAAATATACCAACCAGATCATATATCCTATCATTTCTGAAGGAGATGCCATCGGGGCGGTCATAATGCTGTCGACGGATTCCAAGGTAAAAATGGGTGATGTTGAGATCAAGCTGGTGCAGTCGGCGGCGAACTTCCTTGGCCGTCATATGGAGCAATAAGGAAAACAGGAATAAAGGGGGTACAACCCCCTTTAATTATTTCAATCGCTTTCGCTCCGCCATGCCCTTACATGTGGTCTTTTTCTCACAGGCCGCTCCTTTTTCCCAGCGTACTCATCGCTCGGCGGTCATTTCCTGCGAAGCGTGCCGAATTTTCCTCCGCGAGAAACCTTGTATCCGCCTTATTTCCTCGGCTGCAAACGGATGCCTGTCACTATGAGCTAAAGGATGAAGTTACTTTATTTATAAAGGGATGTCAAAGATACCGTCCCATTACTTTGCCCTGTTTGCGATTGCCCGCGCCGTGTGCA
This sequence comes from Clostridiaceae bacterium, assembly GCA_012842645.1. Classification (GTDB taxonomy): domain Bacteria; phylum Bacillota; class Clostridia; order DSM-8532; family DSM-8532; genus DTU059. Next base: position 2,624 of record DUSJ01000314.1, read on the forward strand.
CGCCGCTGGCAGCCGCCTGGGACAGGCCGCGGGTTATGCCGGCGCCATCGCCG
>DUSJ01000315.1 GCA_012842645.1 Clostridiaceae bacterium
ACAGGAGCAGTCGCTCCATTTTGTTCCCAAGATCGTCGCCATGCTGCTTGCCCTCCTCGTTTTGGGGGCATGGATGCTGACCGTGCTGAAAGAGTTTGCCATCAGGATGTTTGAGAACATGCTGAAGTTCATCGGCATGTAGGCAATAGACAAGGGGAAGGTTCTCTTGTCTCAGACGCTAAAAATCAGGCGGATACAAGGTTTCTCCGGAGCGAGAACCTTGGGGTCCGCCCGAAATCGCGTGAATTTGCACCCGGAGCGATAAATCGCTGCAGGCAACAGCCGAAATGGTTTAGAGTATTAAAGCAAGGGGAAAGCGATGACAGTCATACCCTTTGATTTTTTACAGGATGTATGGGTAATTTTCCTGCTTGTACTGGTCCGCATTACAGGCATGTTTTTCCTGTCCCCCATTTTCGGCAGACGAAATATACCCAACTACTATAAAGCAGGCTTTTGTTTCATTTTCGCCATCATAGTCTCCAACTCGGTGCCTGTGCCGGATATAAGCAGCTATACATCCCTTGCTTCGTATGTATTCCTGATAGCGAAAGAGCTTTTTATAGGGCTTATACTGGGTTTCATCTCATACCTGCTGTTTTCCGCCATATATGTCGCCGGCCAGATGATCGATATGCGCATAGGCTTCGGTATGGTATCTGTATTCGATCCTCTTACAAATGTGCAGATTCCTATAACAGCAGACTTTTATGTGGTATTTGCCACGCTTTTCATGCTTGTAACAGACTCGCACTACTTACTGATAAAGGCTGTCTCGGACAGCTTTGCCATCATTCCTCCAGACAAGGCGATCTTTGGCGGTTCCCTTGCCCAGCAGATGGTCAGGCTGGCATCCGATGCGTTCGTCATAGGTTTTAGAATTGCAGCGCCGGTAACAGTCGTTGTCCTCATTACGGACATTGCACTCGGGATCATAGCAAAAAGCATGCCGCAGATCAATGTTTTTATTCTCGGTCTGCCGGTAAAGATCATTGTTGGTCTGCTTGTGATTCTGCTGACTATCGGGGCTTTCAGGGGGATCGTCAACGTGATCATCCAGGGAACATACGAGGAGATATATAAGTTTTTAAAGCAGGCGGCGACGGGCCCATGATTTACATCAATCTTCAGCGTTTTGCTGACAGGTCTGACAAAACTGAAAAAGCGACGCCCAAAAAGCGTTCCGACCTGAGGAAAAAAGGCCAGGTGATGCAGAGCCGGGAACTTCCGGCCAGCCTGATCCTTCTTATAATGTTCCTTGCCATGAGGATATTCGGCAGGAGCATTTACCTTGGCCTGAACAGACTGTTCAATATGTTCGCCTTTCAAAACGCGGAATATAACCTCCAGGAACCGAGCGAGGTAATGAAACTGGTTACTTTTGTCATGCTGGAACTTTTGAAAATGATTGCTCCGTTCTTTATCATCGCGGTAGTAATAGGTGTTTTGGGATCGTATGTACAGATAGGTTTTTTGTTTACCCTTGAGCCGATAAAACCCAAGTTTTCTCATCTGAACCCATTAAACGGACTGAAAAAAATGTTCTCCGTAAGGTCGTTGTTTGAACTTGGCAAATCTTTGGTTAAAGTAATACTGATCTTATGGGTCGCTTATTCGTCCATCAGGAGCGAATTCACAAACATACTGAAGCTCATGGATCTTGGCATCGGTCAGATAGCGGCTTATACCATCGATACTATTTTGGGCATCGCCATAAAGATTTGCTTCTACCTGCTCATAATAGCCGCTGTCGATTATTTCTTCCAATGGCGCAGGTATGAAAAGGATATCCGCATGAGCAAACAGGAGATCAAGGAAGAGTATAAACAGATCGAGGGAAATCCCGAAATCAAGTCCAGGATCAGGCAGAAGCAGAGGGAAATATCCATGCGCCGCATGCTCAGCGAGGTTCCCAAGGCTGATGTAGTAATTACGAACCCGACCCATTATGCCGTGGCTATCAAGTATGAACCAAAGAAAATGTCTGCACCTTATGTGGTTGCCAAGGGCGCGGATTTTATGGCCAAGCGCATTAAGGAAGTAGCTGAGGAGAACAAGGTCCGCATCGTTGAAAACAAGCCTCTTGCCCAAGCCCTCTATAAATCGGTCGAACTCGGGGAAGCCATTCCGCAGGAACTATACAAAGCTGTGGCTGAAGTCCTTGCTTTCGTTTACAGCATGGAAGGCAGAAACCCGCTCCAGGAAGCATAGGGTTCCGCAGGGACTGCAAAATGTGCGAAAATTCTTTAGCTCCGGTTCTTCTGTCATACCTGCTCCATTGGAATAGTTATGATGCATAATACGCCCGTTTTTTATCTTATAGCCCTGCGCTTTGCCGGGCTATAATTTATTCAGAAAAAATTAAAAAAAAACTCTTGCATTTTTTAAATTTTGTATTATAATCTAAGTTGTAATGAATACAAAATAAAAATTGTTACAAGTTAGTAGGTTGTGATTCAATGAACATTACTTTTGAGCATCTTAAACAGGAACTGAAGGAAAAAAACATAAACCTGTCTTACCAGAGACTGAAGGTCCTGGAGTACCTCTACAATAACCGCTGTCACCCGACCGTGGACCAGATCTACACTAGCCTTCACGGCGAGCTGCCCACATTGTCAAAAACAACGGTATACAACACGCTGCGGGTGTTGGCAGAATCAGGCCTTGTAAGGGTCATAACTATTG
>DUSJ01000316.1 GCA_012842645.1 Clostridiaceae bacterium
ACCGGAGAGGTACTTCAGATCGCGGGCAAGGGTGGAGGGGTTGCAGGATACGTAAACGATTCGGTTTGGCGCCATATCGACCAGTGTTCTCAGCAAGACTTCGTCGCATCCCTTGCGGGGCGGGTCCACAATCACTACGTCGGCTTTTGCACCCTGACTGTATAATTCCGGTACCACATCCTCAGCTTTGCCGCAATGGAATTCCGCATTGTTAATTCCGTTCCTGGCTGCATTTTTTCTTGCAGCTTCCACAGCCTCCGGTACTTCCTCAACGCCAATCACCATGCGGGCTTTGCTTGCAGCAAACAGGGCTATCGTGCCTATCCCACAGTAAAGATCGTATACTGTGTGAGTTTTATCAATTTCCGCAAACTCGATTGCCCTATTGTAAAGGATCTCTGTCTGCACAGGATTGACCTGGTAAAATGACAATGGTGATATTTCGAATGTCAGTCCGCCAAGCCTGTCTTCTATCGTGTCTTTTCCGAACAGCGTGATATTGCGGGTACCCAATATTACGTTACCGGGTTTGGCATTGACATTCAGGACAACACTGCTCAATCCTGGTATATCTTTTCTCAGCCTGTTCAGAAGCTCATCCTTTTTCGGCAGGTCCGGCTTTGTCGCAACTATGATAACCATGACCTCGCCTGTATTGAATCCGATCTTTGTTACAATGTGGCGTATAAGCCCCTTCTCCGTGGTCTCGTCATATACGGACACATTAAAGGTTTTGATATAGTCAAGAACTATATCCTTAACCTTATCGCTCAGAGGGTGCTGGATATCACAAACTGGGGTTTCAACGATCTGATGGCTGCGCCGGGCAAAAAAACCTGCAACCGTTCCTTCCCTGCCCATTCCTACCGGGTACTGGGCTTTGTTTCTGTAATTTCTGGGATTATCCATTCCTATAGTTTCGTTGACATATATATCTTCTAACCCGCCAATCCGCTCCAGATTGTCCTTTACGACCTGGCGCTTAAATTCCAGGGTTTTCTCATAGGTCATATGCTGAAGGCTGCACCCTCCACAGCGCTTATATACGGGACAAAATGGTTCGCTCCTTTGAGGGCTGCTTTTAACAAGTTCTGCAATCCGGGCAATCGCATAGTTCTTTTGTACCTTGATAATTTCCGCTCTAACAATCTCGCCTTCTATTGCCCTCTGGACGAATACTGCAAAGCCTTCGTGTCTTCCAACCCCCATGCCGTCATGGGTCATTCCTGTTATTTCGAGATCAAGGATTTGATTCTTCTTTACCATAAGTCTCCTTTGTATGTGTGGTTGTATCATGATTTATTATAACAGAAGATATTTCAGAATAAATCCAAGCAAAGAACAACTTTTGAGCTCAAAGGGGTTGGTGCTCTCCTTAATCGAATATATATCACTTATCTTCATTCGGCGGGATTCAACATACACTATCTGTTTAGCTCATCCTCGGTGTAATATCCTGTATCAATCAGTACTTCTTTATAATTATCACGCGTGACCAATAAGGGATCAACGTAATGTACCGGAACAGCGTTATTTCCGAAATGAAAATTGTTGTAAAATTCCCGTGCAAGTAATTCCTGGGTTACGATACCTGCCTGGTAGTCGCTTAAGCACCATACTGCATCGAGACGGGTGCCCTCAGGTCCGTAATTACACTCTGTAATTAAATTTCTTACATTATCTTGATCCATTTCAGGGATACCCCAGCTGGCTGTTTCATACAATTCGATTTTTCCGGATTTAACAATGATTTTACCTGAATCAATATATGCTTTAACTTTTTTTAGTGTATTCATAGCATAAATAGCGGCGTTTCCATCACTAACATAGCTGTTGAACATTTCCATGTAAAATGGACCGTCAGCATCCGGCAGGCCCATAGCTCTTTCCATATATTCCAGTTGTAATGGGCAGATCTTCCGTATGTCGACCTCAATCAAACATATGACAGCATCGCTGTTCCAAATCAAGCGTTCATAGGCGATAACGGGGATGTTTGCGTTTTCAGCGCCTTTCAGCACAGAGGACAGGCCGGCTGGTTCGCAAGAGCAAATGATCAGCAAGTCGCAACCTTCACGGATCATGTTTTCAATATTATACATCTCGAGGCCAAAATCGTTGTTATTATACCGCAGGTCAACTTCATAACCGGCTTTCTCAAGCATCTTTTTCATATATTCGCCATCAGCTTTCCAGCGCTGGAAAGTCAAATCAGGCAGTGAAATACCAACTTTTTTGGGAACAGGAACTGCTGATGTTGTAAGTAAAAATATCATTATAATTACCATAGATATAGCACAAATTCGCTTTAACATAATAAAAACTACCCTTATAGAAATTATATAAAAAACAAATAGTAATCTTCCGATTTGGACGCTATCTGTTTAACTCATCTTCAGTGTAATATCCGGTATCAACCAGCACTTCTTTATAGTTGTCACGGGTGACCAAAACGGGATCAACATAATGTGTTGGAACAGCGTAATTTTCCCAGCCATTATCACGCAAATCATGGATTTCCACAGGATTGCCTTTCAATATATCAATTGCCATCTCAACTGCTGCTTTAGGCATAGCACTTAAGTTCCAGTAAATTGACATAGATTGAGTGCCCGCAATAATATTCTTTACGGATTCTATTTCACAATCCGCTCCTGTAATGATTGGAAAGTTATCCGGAGTATAACCTCGTGCGAGCAATTCCTGGGTAACGATACGTGCCTGATAATCGCTGTAGCACCATACTGCGTCGAGACGGGCGCCCTCAGGGCCGTAATTGCACTCTGTAAATAAATTTCTTACATCCTCCTGATCTGCTTCAAGTATATTTTGACTGGCTGTTTGGTCCAAACTTATTCTGCCTGATTTAACAATGATTTTGCCTGAATCAATATATGCTTGGATTGCCTTTATTGTATCCATGGCTAAAAAGGAATTTCCATCACCTCTGAAGCTGCTGAACATTTCAATGTAAAATGGACCATCGGCTTCCGGAAGGCCCAGAGCTCTTTCTATATATTCCAGCTGTAAAGGGCAAAATTTCCGTCTGTCGAGTTCAATAAAATAACTGACAGCATCGCTGTGTAAAATTAATCGTTCATAGGCTATAACCGGGATGTTCGCGTTTTTGGCTTCTTCCAGCACCTGGGCAGGGGAATATTGATCTATAGAGCAAATAACCAGTAAGTCGCATCCACCAAGGATCATGTCTTTAATATTATAAATCTCGTCGCCAACATTGTTGTTATTATATCGCAGGTCTATTTCATAGCCGGCTTCTTCCAGCATGCTTTTCATATATTCGCCATCATCTCTCCAACGCTGGACAGCAAAATCGGGCATTAAGATGCCAACCTTTTTATGTTTCGGCGCTGGTCCGCAGCTTGTAATCAAAGAGAACATTATAATTACAATAGTTAATCTACAAATTCTTTTTAGCCACATAAAAATTACCTTTTACACAACAACACTCTATCTCCGCTTTACAATTTATAACATGGCTGATTGCTCCATAGCTTTTTGTAATACTTCCTCAAAAATTCTCGGTGTTTCGTATGCTTCTGGGCTATAGAATCACTTCCTTAAAAACACCTCGGCTTATTGTGATAAATAAAGTATGGTGTATATAACACCTTGTTCTGCTTTCACTTTTTCAATATCATCAATAAAATAAAACACATGGTATTTCCATTTGTCCGGATTATAGACAACTACATACTCAGCATCAATTTTCGGTATCGTGTCTTTAATGGTGTTTTTGAAATTGTTCAGGCTTTTCTGCGGCGCAATTTCTCCTGTTACTTCAAATAAGAATTTTGCGTCTTTAATTCTGTGCGTCGTCGTATCAATCAACGGGACTCCGATATTAACATTCTGCCACCCGAATGATGTTATTATATTATCGTAAAACCCCTCAAACAGAAACTTATTCAATCCTTCGCAATCTTTCCAGAGATACAATGGGGAATAACTATTTTGCAAGTTATTATTTATCCCCTTTTCCGTTATCAGGTATAGTTTAAACTTCAGACCGTAAAACCCATCTGTTTTATAGCCGTTGTCCCTGACTCTTTTCCTTATGATATCCATATTATAGTCGCTGGGCAAAATTATTTTATATTGTGATGCTATCAAACTTCCACTTCCTCTTTTAATCATTTATGTATTGTATTCCATTATTGGCGAGGCTTTTAAATCCTGCATCCTTAAAAACTTCCTTATCACTTATGCAATAAACATAGGTTCCGTTCATTGCCATAAGGTAATACTTGTTATATTTATTTTCATATTCGTAAAAAGCCTTTTCCGCATTATCATCTGCTAAATCATAGCAGATATCAATAAATGCGTTATCTTTCGTAGCAAGAATTCTATAACAGGATATTTCACTATCAAAAACGGTATTATAGTATTCAATATGGTATCCCTTATCCTTAAGATTCTGAAGCAATTGGTCCTTCTGCGGGACAGCATCCTCCGGCTTAGTTGTTTCTACTCCATTTGAAGTTATATTTGTTTCAGTGTGAGCAATCCCATAATTTCTTTCTATGTTTCTTTTACCTTCTTCCTTTTTTATCACTTTCAACGCTATAAACATGATTGCTATAACAGCAACTACTACAACAGATATAATTACATTTCTTCTCTTCATATCAAAAATCCTTTCTACTTAATATATCCTTAATTAATCTCTTTAACGTATTGGATGCTTTTAGCACGGTTTTTTTCAAATTGGTCCCCAATTAAAAAAATCAAGCTTGGCAATAAAAAAGGTTTCAACTTTATAAAATGAAGTCGCCAAACAAGCAATTCATTTAAGCAGAAACCCTAATGAATAGTTTAAAGACACCATATTCAAAAAGCAATAGCAAAATCATATAAAATGATAATAACGGATATTAATTTTTAGTCCAAACAGGATAATATTCCCGTTATGGTGGATGATGTTACCAGGCATTAATACATTTATTGTAACAACAGTCTGGATCTGTCATCAGGCATAGACACTCGTTTTATCGCTGAAATGCACAAGAAGGGAATCAAGGTCGTTCCTTTCTTAAGCAACCACTGGGACAGGGCGAAGGGAATCAAAGCCCTGCAAAACAGGGAACAGCTTTCTGCTCAGATAGCTGCAGCCGTAGACTACTACAACCTGGATGGTGTGAATGTAGATATCGAAAATGTGACTGAAACGGAAAGGGCTATCTACACAGACTTTGTGAGGCTATTAAGAAACAAGATGCCTGAAGGAAAAACCCTTGCAGTAGCCGTAGCCGCAAACCCATGGGGACTTACCAGGGGGTGGCAAGGGTCCTATGATTATTCAGCGCTTGCCCAATACAGCGATTATCTGATGATCATGGCTTATGACGAGAGTTATACCGGCGGGCCGGCAGGTCCGGTAGCCAGCTATAGCTTTGTTGAGTCCACTTTAAAAAAGGCACTGACTTTAGTGCCAAAGGAGAAGATCGTCCTGGGTATACCATTTTATGGCAGATACTGGAAGAATGGAGCCGTTCAGGGTGGTTACGGACTCAGCAACAAGGAAGTTGAAAAACTGGTTAACAACTACAACGGCAAAGTATATTTTGACAACAATAAAAAATCTCCCTATGCGGTCGTCACCATCAAAGCAAATGATGTCAAGCCCACTGTTTCAGGTTCTAAGCTTGATGCAGGCACCTATACCATCTGGTTTGAAAATGAGACTTCAATAAAGTACAAACTGGAGCTGATGAACAAATATGACATCAGGGGCACCGGGAGCTGGAGCCTGGGGCAGGAAACACCGGATACATGGAATTATAACAGCTTGTGGCTGAACGGATATTACTTTGACGATATACGAGGCCACTGGGCGCAGGATTCGATTGCAGCGATGGCGAAGAAGAAATGGATGGTCGGTGTTTCAGCACGTCTGTTTGCACCTGATAAATACCTTACCCGCGCAGAGGCCGCAGCAATCCTGGTCAGGGCAATGGGTCTTTCAAACAAAACTGTGGGCTCAAGCTTCAGCGACATTGAAGGACATTGGGCAAAGAATGAAATTGAAATCGCTTTCCAGAATGGGATCGTTGTTGGCACAGGAAACGGCAGGTTCACTCCTGACAGGTTCCTGTCCAGGCAGGAGATGGCTGTTATGCTTGACAGGG
>DUSJ01000317.1 GCA_012842645.1 Clostridiaceae bacterium
GTCTGTGGAGTGATGTCTATGAAAACTAAATGCAGGTTCTTTATTTCTCTGGTCCTTATTTTCTGCTTTCTGCCAGTAACGATGGTATCGGGCAATACCGATGATTATGTCTCGGATATACCTGTCATGACCGTGGAATCCACAGGAGAAAATACAGATGAAGCCAATACCCTGGGAGAGGGTTCTGACGACGCGCTGGCCAAGGTTACTCCCCAGTTCCAGGTAAACGCCAAGGCCGCCATATTGGTTGAGGCAGAGACGGGAACGGTGCTGTACGCGTTCAACGAGAACGAACCCCTTCCCATAGCCAGCATAACAAAGATAATGACAATGCTGCTGGTAATGGAAGCCATTGATTCGGGAAAAATAAAACCAACGGACACTACCACCGTATCTGCCAACGCAACGAGGATGGGCGGTTCCCAGGTGTACCTCAAGGAAGGGGAAGTGTTTACAGTCGAGGAACTGCTGAAAGCCGTGGCGGTCCACTCGGCCAATGACGCCTCGGTGGCTCTTGCCGAGATGATTTCCGGCACCGAAGAGGCTTTTGTGGCCGCGATGAACGAAAAAGCCAGGGAACTTAACATGAAAAACACGAAATTTCTTGACTGCACCGGCCTGACCGACGAAGGCCATTACAGCAGCGCCATGGATGTCTCCATCATGTCAAGGGAACTTCTGAACAAACATCCTAAGATCATACACTATACAACCATATGGCATGATACCTTCAGGGACGGCAAGTTCGATCTTGATAATACCAACAAGCTTGTCAAGCGCTACAGGGGCACCACCGGCCTTAAAACCGGGTTTACGAACAAAGCGGGTTATTGTCTGGCGGCATCGGCGGAAAGGGATGGTTCCAAGTTCATATCGGTTGTTTTGGGTTCTGACAGCAATGAAAACAGGTTCGCCGAATCAGCAAGACTGCTGGATTTTGCCTTCAGCAACTATGAAACGGCCCATGTCAATAAGGAAGGCATGGACGCGGGTGCTATCAGGGTCAGGAAGGGTGTCACCACCGAGATACCTCTAAAATATGCCAGCAATGCCGTGGTAGTAGTGAAAAAGGGAAGCAAGGACAAGATAGTTGAAAATCCCGAAATACCTGAAATAATTGATGCCCCGGTGAAGAAAGGCCAGACGGTGGGGATTGTGAACATAGAACTGGACGGAGAAAAACTGGCATCCATAGATGTAATAGCGGACAACGATTCGCTCAAATGCACTTTCGGCATGGCTTTCACCATGATCTTCCGCAAATGGGCCACCCTGTTCTCCTGAAAAATGAGTTTTGGGGACGGAGGTTTTCACTCATTTTGAGTAAGAACCTCCGACCCCGTTATTCATTTTGAGTATAAACCTCCGTCCCCATTACTCAGTTACTCATTTGATTTTTTCGATGGCTTTTTCGGCGAATTCGGTGGTCACTATCTTGTCGTAAGGTGCGCGTTTATCAAGTTCGCCTGCTTCCTCCATGACAACCTGAAGCAATTCCAGTGAATGCTCCTTAAGAATCGGGTCCTTGTTCCACGCATCAATTTCCTTGTAACGCTTAGCCACATTCTCAAGAGTATCGAGGTCCGAATCCGGGAAGAATTCCTGTATAGCCTCAGCTATTTCTCTCGGGCTGTGGGAATCCACCCATTTCTGTCCCTTGTAGATGGCGTTGGTGAAGCGCTGTATCAGGTCTTTATTCTTTTCTATGAAGCTCTTTTTGGCATAATAGGCGGTATAGGGTATCTCGCCGCTTTCCTGGCCTATGGATGCCAGCACATATCCCTTGCCTTCCTTTTCAAGCAGTGTGGCTGTGGGCTCGAACAGGGCTACATAATCTCCGGTTCCTCCGGTAAATGCCCCGGCCATGACTGCGAACTGGATACTGGTGTCGACCGTCAGATCCACGTGTGGAATGAGCCCGTGCTTTTTAAGGACATATTCCAGCGTCATTTCGGGGACTCCGCCTTTTCTGCCGCCGATTATGTATTTGCCCTTCAGGTTCTCCCATTTGAAGTCGGGTTCCGGCTGCCTTCCCACCAGGAACGAGCCGTCTCTTTTTGTCAGCTGGGCGAATACGACGGCATAATCCTCTTTTCCTTCATTGTAAACATAGATGCAGGCTTCAGGCCCCGAGAAACCGATATCCGCCTGTCCTGATATGACGGCTGTCATTACCTTGTCAGCGCCCTGCCCGGTGGTCAGTTCAAGAGTTATGCCTTCCTCCTCAAAGAATCCCTTGTTTATAGCCACGTATTGCGGCGCATAGAATACAGACCGTGTAACTTCATTCAGAGAAATCTTGTCCTTGGTTCCTTTTCCGCAGGCTGAGAACGTCAGCGCAACGAAAACCAGCAGAGTAAGAATAATAATCCCCGTTTTTTTCATGAAATCACCCTCCTGAAAATTTAAATTTATGACTTATGTTGCCTGTCCCCCCGTAAGCCTTTTCTGAAGCCAGACAACCCCCTGGTACATCAGTGCTGCGGCAATGGCAAGTATGATTACGCTGGTCATCACCAGGTCAAGCTGGAAGACCTGGCCGCCGTAAACTATCAGGTACCCGAGCCCCGCCTTGGATACCAGGAACTCGCCAGTGATGACGCCGACCCAGGACAGCCCGACGTTTACTTTAAGCGCGTTTATCATGGCGGGTATGTTCGACGGGAACACGACCTTGGTGAATACCTGCAGACGGTTCGCGCCAAAGGTCTCGACCAGCTTGATCTGATCCTCGTCCGTACGGAGGAATCCGTTCAGGACCTCGAGGATGGTAACAATAAGCGATATCGCCAGCGCCATGACTATAATTGCGGCCGGTCCGGCCCCGATCCAGATAATGAAGATCGGGCCGAGAGCTACCTTCGGAAGGCTGTTCAAAACGACAAGGTAAGGTTCCAGGGCATGGGAAACGAATTTCGACCACCAGAGCATAACGGCGATCAGTGTGCCCAGGATGGTGCCTATGATGAACCCTGCCACGGTCTCAAGGCATGTCACGCCGATGTGGCGGAACAGATCACCGCTGTTATACAGGTTGACCAGTGTCCTAACCATCCGTGAAGGCTGGCTCGTGATAAAGGAATCAATAAGTTTCAGGTTCGCTGCTATTTCCCAGATAGTAAAAAATAAGACCAGGATTGATATGCGAACGACCCATGTGGCGGTATTTACTAACTTGACTTTTTTCAGGTATGCTCTCCTTTCTGGGGACAAGTTTGGTTCAAGCTTCGACATGTACTTCCAGCTCCTTCCATATCGTATTGAAATACCTCCTGAAGTTCGGGTCTTCCCGGCATTTCAAAGGCGTCCTGACGGGGCAGTCGAACCTGATCTCATGTATGCTGTTGACCCTGGCAGGGCGCTTTGAAAGCACGATCACCCTGTCCGACATGCTGATGCTCTCGGAAATATCATGGGTAACCATTATCGCGGTTTTGTTTTCGTTCTTGATAATCCTGTAGATATCCTCGGTCACAGCCAGCCTTGTCTGGTAATCAAGGGCCGAGAAAGCCTCGTCCAGGAGCAGTATTTCGGGACCTGCCGCCAGGGTGCGTATCAGCGCGGCCCTCTGGCGCATCCCGCCTGAGAGCTGGCGGGGATACTTGTCTTTGAAGTCATACAATCCGTACGTTTTCAGCAAATTAAGGACATAAGCCTTTTTTTCAGGCGTCAGCATCTTTCTTATCTCAAGGCCAAGTATCACGTTCTGGTATATGGTACGCCAGTCGAACAGGTAGTCCTTCTGGAGCATATAGCCTACTTTGTCAGAAGTTTTCACCACTTCTTCGTTATCAATTAAAACCTTACCCCGCGATGGTTTAAGAAGTCCCGAAATAATAGAAAGAAGAGTGGATTTGCCGCAGCCGCTTGGTCCCACCAGGCTGACAAATTCTCCTCTTTTAACCGAAAAAGTTACATCTTCTACGGCGTTTATTTCACCGTTCGGGGACTGGTATTTCATACCGACTCCCACAACATTTACAATATCTTCAGACATAAGCCTGCCCCCGCCTCCTCTTTTGAAACGGCATCGTGATGAAGTGCCCTTTTTGCCTGCACTACTATCATATTGCGCATGGGAGGATAAGGTGAAAAACGTGGGACAGCCCCGAAAAGCAGACATGCGATGCACGCCTCTGCATTATAAATTTCAA